>JAIBFE010000149.1 GCA_019459705.1 Thiobacillus sp.
AGATCGGCACGCCGAGACCGACGAACACGCGCGCGATCTGGGGGCAGAGCGCAGCGCCGCCGGAAATGGCCATTTTCAGCTGCCCGCCGAGTTTCTCGGTGACGTTGCCCGCCACCAGCTTCTTCAGCAGCGGCCACAGCAGCTGCTCCGGCGTCCACATCGCCCTGCCCTGGCTGCGCTCGAAACGGCGCCAGCCGACCCGCACCGCCAGCCGGAACAGCAGGTGGGCGACCAGCCCCTTCTTTTCCAGGCTGTCGAGAATGCGCGTGTGAACCCGCTCGTAGATGCGCGGCACGGAGACCAGAATGGTGGGACGGATGAGCTGAAGATCCTGCGCCAGCTGGGCGATCGAGCGCGCATAGGCCACCTCGGCGCCGAGCAGCATCGGCAGGTAATAGCCACCGGTACGCTCCAGGGTGTGCGACATCGGCAAAAAGGACAGAAACACCTCGTGCGGGCCGAAATCTGCGCACTGCGACGCATAGTAGGCGTTCAACAGCAGGTTCTCGTGCGTCAGCATCACCCCCTTGGGGCGCCCGGTGGTGCCCGACGTGTAGACGAGGCTCGCGAGCAGATCCGCTGACAGATGGCGTTCGGGGACCGGCGTGCCGACCGCGTCGGCAAGCCAGTCGGCTGCGATCGCGAAGCGTGCGCTCCAGTCGGCCAGCCCGCTTTCCGGCGCAACCAGGCTGACGATGCGCTGCAGGCTGTGTGCCGAGCCGGCGATTTCGGCCAGCTTCTTGTGCTGGAACTTGCCCTCGACCAGCAGCAGTTTGGCATCCGCATGATCGAGGATATAGGCCGCGCTTTCGGGGCGGTCATCGAGATAAAGCGGCACCGTCACCAGGCCGAGGCCCAGCGCGGCCTGATCGAAGATGACCCACTCGACGCTGTTCTTCAGCATCACCGCGACGCGGTCGCCCGGGACCAGGCCTTCTTTCGCCAATGCGGCCTGCCAGCGCGCCACCTCGGCCGCCACCTGCGCCCAGCTGAAACTCACCCAGGCATTGTCCGCCTCGTCGAACTGGCGGTAGGCCACCTGATCCGGCGTCGCCGCGACACGTGTGCGGAACAGGCCGCACAGCGTGCCGAGCGCATCGGGATGGAAGGGCGCAGCCGTCATGTCAGCGTATCGAACCCGTTCAGGGAAACGCCGCATTGATAACTGCAAAGCCCCAGTGGGTCAAGCATCGGACCTGACCAGGACGGCAGCGAAAAATCCGTCCGTTCCATGCACGGCAGGCGAGAGTTTCAGCATGGCGCCGGTATCGAGCGGAATCTTGTTCTGCGCCAGCAGTTCATTCACCGGCAGCAGGGTGAAACCACCTTCCGCCAGCAGCGTCTCGACGATGGCCTCGTTCTCTTCCGGCAGCAGACTGCAGGTCGCGTACACCAGCCGGCCGCCGGGCTTCAGCAGCCTGGCCGCCGAACGCAGGATGGCCGACTGCTTCTGCGTCAGCTCCGCCACGGATTCGGGCGACTGACGGAACTTGAGGTCTGGGTTGCGGCGCAGAGTGCCCAGACCCGAGCACGGCGCATCGACCAGCACGCGGTCGAGCTTGCCGGCGAGCCGCTTCACCCGCGTGTCGTTCTCTGACGCGATCAGTTGCGGCATCACGTTGGACAGCCCCGAGCGCGCCAGCCGCGGCTTCAGATTCGCCAGCCGCTTTTCCGCCACGTCGAAGGCATACAGGCGCCCGGTCGACGCCATCATCGCGCCGATGGCGAGCGTCTTGCCGCCCGCGCCGGCGCAAAAGTCGCACACCATCTCGCCACGCCGCGCGCCGAGCAGCAGGGCCAGCAGCTGGCTGCCCTCGTCCTGCACTTCCAGGCTGCCGTCGAGAAACAGCGGATGGCGGTTGATCGCCGGATGCGCCTTGAAGCGGATGCCCCAGGGAGAATACGGCGTCGCCTCGACCGCCAGCCCTTCCGCCTGCAACTGCGCCAGCACCGCATCGCGGCTGGCCTTGTGCGCGTTCACCCGCACGTCCATCGGCGCCGGCTGCTGCAGGGCGCGGCCGAGCACGAGGATATCGGCGTCGCTCATCGACGCCTGCAGTTTTTCGACCACCCAGTCAGGCAGTTCAGCCATCACGGCCAGCGGCAGGTCGTCGGTTTTTGCATTGCGGATGTGATCGATGAGTTCGGGCTTGGCGAATTGTTCCAGCGTCGCCCCGCTCATGCCGCGTGCCTTGATCAGCCACGCGATGATGAGCGTGCGCGGATTGGCCGCCGGCACCACCACCGACAGATAGCGATAGCGCCGCAGCACACCGAACACAGCCTCGGCGACGAATGCGCGGTCATGCGAGCCGTGCTTTTTATGCTCGCTATAAAACGCCGACAGCTCGGCGTCGGCCGGACGCTTGAAGTCCAGCACCAGATCGAGCGCCTGGGTAGCGAGTTGCAGCAGCGGCGGGGAGAGTTCCATCGGGGGCGTCGGGCAGGTTGGCGGGCGGCAGGGACAGTCCTGCCAGGGGTTTACTCGTCGTCGCCGAGCTCGGGGTCCCAGCCTCTTTCGCGCGCGCGCTCCACCGCCATTTTGTACAAGGCGGTGTGGCGCTCGAGCAGTTCGGGCGGCAGGCGGCTGGGGAGATTGCCGTATTTGTCCCACTCGGCCTCGATCTTTTCCGTCAAAGTCTGCATCTGCCCGAGCTGCCAGCCAGCGCAATCCTCGGTTTCGGGAATGAAGCCGAACAGCCAGCCGTCGAGCACGACGCGCGCCAGCATGGTGACGCCGTGCTTGTCGTTATAGAAACCGGCGTAAGTCATTTTGTTGTTCATGGTTGCAGGTCTTTGTCCTTCTGGATTTCGTCGTAGGGGAAGCGCGTATGGCCATAGCGGATCACAAGCACCGCGCAGGCCAGCAACAGCATCGAAGCAGTCACGCCCAGCATGCGCCAGACATCGAGGCTCTTCATGTCCAGCACCAGATCGAGCGCCTGGGTAGCGAGTTGCAGCAGCGGCGGGGAGAGTTCCATCGGGGGCGTCGGGCAGGTTGGCGGGCGGCAGGGACAGTC
>JAIBFE010000153.1 GCA_019459705.1 Thiobacillus sp.
TCAGCAGAGCAGAGTGGTCCAGCACGCCTTCGGCGCCGTGGCCGTCTTCCTCGCCGGCCTTGCCGGTTTCCAGCGAGCCCAGGCAGCCCAATTCACCTTCCACGGACACGCCGCAGGCATGCGCCAGCTCGGACACCTTGCGGGTCGTCTCGACGTTGTACTCGTAGCTGGCGGGGGTCTTGCCGTCTTCCATCAGCGAGCCGTCCATCATCACCGAGCTGAAGCCGGACTGGATGGAACGGAAGCAGATGGCGGGGGACGCGCCGTGGTCCTGGTGCATGCAGACGGGAATCTGCGGATACATTTCGATGGCGGCCAGGATCAGGTGGCGCAGGAAGGGCTCGCCGGCATAGGAACGGGCACCGGCGGAGCCTTGCAGGATCACCGGCGAATCGACGGCGGCGGCGGCCTGCATGATGGCATGAACCTGTTCCATGTTGTTGACGTTGAACGCGGGCAGGCCATAGCCGTTCTCGGCGGCGTGGTCGAGCAATTGACGAAGGGAAATCAGGGCCATTTACAGTCTCCTAGGTTAAAAATGTGCAGCAAGCTGCCTTATTGCAAAATCAGGGTTTTTTCGAACCGCCCACGCGGACGATTTTCATGGTGTTGGTGCCGCCCGACTGCCCAATGGGTTCACCGATGGTGAGCAGGATCAGGTCGCCATCGCGCACCGCACCACGCCGCCGCAGTTCTTCCTCGGCTTCGGCCAGCAGCGCATCGCGCTCCTTGCTGGCAGTTTTCAGGTTGATCGGATACACACCGCGGAAAAGAGTGACTTTTCTACGGGTTTCGACCTGAGGTGTCAAGGCGTAGATCGGCACCCGGGTCGACAGCCGGCTCATCCACAGGCAGGTGTTGCCGGACTCGGTCAGCGCGGCAATCGCCTTGATGTTGAGATGCACCGAGGTGAACACCGCCGACATCGCGATCGCCTCGTCTGCACGCAGGAAGCTGTGGTCGAGTCGCTCCTTGGTAAACACCGGCTCGGCCTCCTTTTCGGCCTCCAGACAGACACGGTCCATTGCCTGCACTGCCTCCACCGGGAACTCGCCCGCCGCCGTTTCCGCCGACAGCATCACCGCATCGGTGCCGTCGAGCACTGCGTTGGCTACATCGGAGACCTCGGCGCGGGTCGGGATTGGGCTGGAGATCATCGACTCCATCATCTGCGTGGCAGTGATGACCACCTTGTTGCGCTCGATCGCCATGCGGATCATGCGCTTCTGCAGCGCGGGAACGGCGGCGTCGCCGACTTCGACGCCGAGGTCGCCGCGCGCCACCATGATGGCGTCGGAGGCCTCGAGAATTTCTTCCAGATTTTCAATCGCTTCGGTGCGCTCGATCTTGGCGACGAGCTGGCTCTTGCCGCCGGCTGCACGCAGCAACTCGCGCGCCTGCCGCATATCGGCACCCGAACGCGGGAACGACACGGCCAGGTAATCCGCCTTCAGGGCGGCGGCGGTCTTGATGTCCTCGATATCCTTTTCGGTCAGCGCCGAGGCCGACAAACCGCCGCCTTTGCGGTTGATGCCCTTGTTGTTGGAGAGCACGCCGCCCTGTACCACCTTGCAGATGATTTCCGCGCCCTTGACTTCTTCGACCCAGAACTCGATGCGGCCGTCGTCCAGCAGCAGGGTCACGCCCCGTTTCACGTCATTCGGCAATTCCTTGTAGTCGAGACCGACACGGGTCTGGTCGCCCAGCGCGCAGGCGGCATCGAGAATGAAGGTATCGCCCTTGGCCAGGACGATCTTGTTGTCCTTGAACTTGCCAATGCGGATTTTCGGGCCCTGCAGGTCGACCAGGACGCCGACCGCGCGGCCACGCGCACGCGCCAGCGATCGCACCAGTTCGGCGCGATCGATATGGTCCTGCGCCACGCCGTGGGAAAAGTTGAGGCGCACCACATCCAGGCCGGCTTCCATCATGCGATCCAGGGTTTTGGGATCGGAACAGGCGGGGCCGAGGGTGGCGACAATTTTGGTTCTGCGAATCATTATGTGGGTTGAGCGTCGAGAATGAGGAAGGAAGCGCAAAGTCCGAGGGGAAGCGCAAGGCTTCCCCTCGGACTTTGCCGTGAAGGGCTTAGCCCTTCGCGCGCTCCTCCAGAATGGCCACGGCCGGCAGCACTTTGCCTTCCAGGTATTCGAGGAAGGCGCCGCCAGCAGTGGAAATGTAGCTCACCTTGTCGTAGATGTCGTACTTCTGGATCGCGGCAATGGTGTCGCCACCGCCGGCCAGGGTGAAGGCATTGGTGTTGGCGATCGCCATCGCGATGGTCTTGGTGCCTTCGCCGAACTGGTCGAACTCGAACACACCGACCGGGCCGTTCCACACCACGGTGCCGGCTTTCATGATGATGTCGGCAAGTTCCTGCGCGCTCTTCGGGCCGATGTCGAAAATCATGTCGTCGTCGGCCACATCCTTGGCATCCTTCACCACGGCGGGCTCGTAGGCGTCGAACTTCTTGCCGCACACCACGTCGACCGCGATCGGAATGATCGCGCCGCGCGCGGTCATCTTCTCGATCAGCGCCTGCGCGGTGGGCACCAGGTCGTCCTCGCACAGCGACTTGCCGACGTTGTGGCCGGTGGCCTTGAGGAAGGTGTTGGCGATGCCGCCGCCGACCACCAGTTGTTCGCACTTCTCGGACAGCGCTTCCAGCACGGTCAGCTTGGTGGAGACCTTGGAACCGCCGACGATGGCGACCATCGGGCGCGCCGGGTTGGCCAGCGCCTTCTCCAGCGCCTCGAGCTCCTCGGTCAAGAGGATGCCGGCCGCCGCCGTCGGCGCGAACTTGGCAATGCCGTGGGTCGAGGCCTCGGCGCGATGCGCGGTGCCGAAGGCGTCCATCACGAACACGTCGCACAGCGCAGCATATTTCTTCGCGGTCTCGTCGACGTTCTTCTTCTCGCCCTTGTTGACGCGGCAGTTTTCCAGCACCACCAATTCGCCGTCGGCGACATCGAAGCCGCCGTCGGTCCATTCGCGGATGAGGCGGATGTTCTTGCCCAGCTTCTGCGCGATCACGTCGACCACCGGTTTCAAGGAATCCTCTTCCTTGAACTCGCCTTCAGTCGGACGGCCCAGGTGGGAGGTGACCATGACTTTGGCGCCAGCCTTGAGGCAGTGCTCGATGGTGCGCATCGACGCGGTGATGCGGGCGTCGGAGGTGACCTTGCCGTCCTTGACCGGGACGTTCATGTCGGCGCGAATGAACACGCGCTTGCCTGCCAGATCGAGATCGGTGACGCGGATGAATGCCATGCTTGTTTCTCCTGAAGGTAAGGTTTAAGGGATGGCGCAGGGTTTAGCCGCACCAGGCCTTAAAGCTCACGAGCCAGATACAAGAGGCAAGTTACAAGTTGCAAGGAAAAACCTTGAATCTTGCTTCTTGCCCCTTGAGTCTTTCTTACTTGGCGACGTGCTGCACGAAGCGCAGCATGTTGCAGGTGTAGCCGTACTCGTTGTCGTACCAGGACACGACCTTGACGAAGGTGTCGTCCAGCGCGATGCCGGCTTCGGCGTCGAAGATCGACGAGAAGCCGCAGCCGCGGAAGTCGGTGGAGACCACTTTCTCGTCGGTGTAGCCGAGGGTCTTGCTGATGTCGCCGGACTGCGAAGCCTTCTTCATGGCGGCGCAGATGTCGGCGTACTTGGCGGGCTTTTCCAGCTCGACGGTCAGGTCGACGACCGACACGTCGGAGGTGGGAACGCGAAACGCCATACCGGTCAGCTTGCCCTTCAGTTCCGGCAACACCACGCCGACGGCCTTGGCGGCGCCGGTCGAGGACGGGATGATGTTTTCCAGGATGCCGCGGCCGCCGCGCCAGTCTTTGGAAGACGGGCCGTCAACGGTTTTCTGGGTGGCAGTGGCAGCGTGCACGGTGCTCATCAGGCCGCGCTTGATGCCCCAGTTGTCATTCAGCACCTTGGCGATGGGCGCCAGGCAGTTGGTGGTGCACGAAGCGGCGGAGACGATGGCCTCGCCGGCATACTTCTCGTGGTTCACGCCGTACACGAACATCGGGGTGTCGTCCTTGGAAGGAGCGGACTGCACCACTTTCTTGGCGCCTGCGTCGATGTGCTTCTGGCAGGTTTCCTTGGTCAGGAAGAAGCCGGTGCATTCGATCACGATGTCGGCGCCCACTTCGTTCCACTTCAGGTTGGAGGGCTCGCGCTCGGCGGTCAGGCGGATCTTCTTGCCGTTGACGATGAGGTTGTTGCCTTCGACCGAAATGTCACCGTTGAAATTGCCGTGTACCGAGTCGTACTTCAGCATGTAAGCCAGATACTCGGGATCGAGCAGGTCGTTGATCGCGACGACTTCGATGTCCTTGAAATCCTTCGCGATTGCGCGGAAAGCCATGCGGCCGATGCGGCCAAAACCGTTGATGCCAACTTTGATTGCCATTTGCAGCTCCTAGGTTGAGAAATTATTTTTATCCGCGAACCCCTTTCGGGCATTCGCGGAGACAGGTTTTTACAGTACGCCCTTGACCGCAGCCACGACGGCCTCGGTGGTGATGCCGAAGTGCTTGAACAGCGCCGGCGCGGGAGCGGATTCGCCGAAGGTGTCGATGCCGACCACGGCCCCTTCGAGACCCACGTACTTGCGCCAGAAGTCGGTGACACCGGCTTCGACCGCCACGCGCGGCAGCCCCTTCGGCAGCACGCTGGCCTTGTAGGCGGCGTCCTGGCGGTCGAAGCTGTTGGTCGACGGCATCGACACCACGCGCACTGCGATGCCTTCGGCGGCCAGCGCTTCCTGGGCCTTCACCGCCAGCTCGACTTCGGAGCCGGTGGCGATGATGACGGCCTTGGCACCGGCCGCATCCTTCAGCACATAACCGCCCTTGGCGATGTTGGCCAGGGTAGCCGCATCGCGCGCCATGAACGGCAGGTTCTGACGGCTGAGGATGTGGCAGGTGGGGCCGGTGGTGCGCTCGACCGAATGCACCCAGCCGACCAGCGTTTCCACGGTGTCGCACGGACGCCAGACGTCGATGTTGGGGATCATGCGCAGGGTGGCGGTCTGCTCCACGGGCTGGTGGGTCGGACCGTCTTCGCCGAGGCCGATGGAGTCGTGCGTAAACACGTGGATCACGCGCTGCTTCATCAATGCCGCCATGCGGATGGCGTTGCGCGAGTATTCCGAGAACATCAGGAAGGTGCCGCCGAACGGCAGCAGGCCGCCGTGCAGCGCCATGCCGTTCATGATCGCGGCCATGCCGAATTCGCGCACGCCGTAGCTGATGTAGTTGCCGGGCTTGCCATGACGTACCGGATGGCAGCCTTCCCAGTTGGTCAGGTTGGAACCGGTGAGGTCAGCCGAACCGCCAAGAAACTCCGGCAGCGCGGAAGCCAGTGCGTTGATCGCGATCTGCGAAGCCTTGCGGGTAGCGACGGTTTCGGCCTTGGCGTTGATCGCAGCTAGTTTCTCGGCAACGTGTGCCTTCCAGTTGGCGGGCAGTTCGCCCTTCATGCGGCGCTCGAACTCGGCGGCTTCAGCCGGGTAAGCGGCCTTGTACTCGGAGAACTTGTTGTTCCACAGCGTTTCCAGCCCCTGGCCCTTGGTCTTGGCATCCCAGCCGGCATAAATGTCGGCGGGCACTTCGAACGCAGGGTGGTTCCAGCCGATGTGCTTGCGGGTGGCTTCGATTTCGTCATGGCCGAGCGCTGCGCCGTGAACGTCGTGGGTGCCTTCCTTGTTGGGCGAGCCCTTGCCAATGATGGTCTTGCAGCAGATCAGGGTGGGCTTGTCGGTGCTGGCCTTGGCCTTCTGGATCGCTGCTTCGAGGGCGACGACGTCATGGCCGTCGACGTTCGGCACCACGTTCCAGCCGTAGGCTTCGAAACGCTTGGCGGTGTCGTCGGTGTACCAGTGTTCGATGTGGCCGTCGATCGAAATGCCGTTGTCGTCCCAGAAGGCGATCAGCTTGTTCAGCTTCCAGGTGCCGGCCAGCGCGCAGGCTTCGTGCGAGATGCCTTCCATCATGCAGCCGTCGCCCATGAACACATAGGTGTGGTGGTCGACGATGGCGTGGTCGGGTTTGTTGAATTCGTTGGCAAGAATCTTTTCCGCCATCGCCATGCCGACGGCGTTGGTGATGCCCTGGCCGAGCGGGCCGGTGGTGGTTTCGACGCCGGGCGCGTAGCCGTACTCGGGGTGGCCCGGGGTTTTGGAATGCAGCTGGCGGAACTGCTTCAGGTCATCCATCGACAGGTCGTAGCCGGTCAGGTGCAGCAACGCATAAATCAGCATCGAGCCATGGCCGTTCGACAGCACGAAGCGGTCACGGTCCGCCCACTTGGGGTTGGTCGGGTTGTGGCGCATATGGTGATTCCACAGCGTTTCAGCGATTTCCGCCATGCCCATGGGGGCGCCGGGGTGGCCGGATTTGGCTTTTTCGACAGCATCCATCGCAAGCGCGCGGATGGCATTGGCCAGGTCGTTACGGGTTGGCATTGCGTTCCCTTCAGCTAAGTAAAAAACCGTCGCATGTCCCGCCCGGGAAAGCCGCGCGAGGGCAGCTTGGGCAGAATATGCAAAAACCTTGATTATCCGTCAGCAGGGCGGGCTTCCGCAAGCCGCGCCCAAACCAGGCGAAAGACGCGCTGTGACAAGGGCTTAAGCCAACAAGCTCAAGCCCCGACTCAGAGTCCGGACACTAAAATCTTTTTATTCGGCCGATGCGGTGGCTTATGCGCCAGCCGCTTTCAGCCAGTCGCGCCACAGTTCGAACAGTTCGGGGCTGGCCGAAGCCACCACCGACCGTTCCCACACATTGGCGATGTCGAACGTACCCGACAGGCTGGCCAGCCGACCGCCCGCCTCCTCCAGTATCAGTGCGCCTGCGGCGTAGTCCCATAGCTTCTGCCCGCCGTGCACATAGATGTCGAAACGCCCGGCGGCGGTGTAGCACCAGTCCAGGGTGGACGCGCCGAAATTGCGCTGCGAGGCATACGGCGGCCACGACGCCAGGCGGCCGGCGAGTTCGCGGTCGATGCGCTTCATTTCCACCCCGGCGAGCGCACGGCGCAGTTCGGTGGCCGGCGCACGCAGGGGCAGCGGCGTGCCGTTGAGATGCGCGCCGCCGCCGCGCACGGCGGTAAACATCTCGTCGGCGATGGGGTCGTACACCACGCCAAGCTGGCGCTCGCCCTTGTAGAGATAGGCCACCGATACGGCAAAGTAGGGCACGCCGGCGACGAAGTTGGAGGTGCCGTCGATCGGGTCGACGCACCACAGGCCGTCGCGTCCGGCATCCCAGGCGTCGTGCTGCTGCTGCTCGGTCATTTCCTCGCCCAGCACCGGCACGTTGCTGATCCGCGGCAGCGCAGCCTCCAGCGCAGCCTGGGTCTCGGAATCCGCCTCGGTAAACAGGCTGCCGTCGACCTTGTGGCTGTGCGCCACCTTGAGGAAGCGCGGGGTGACCTCGCGCTGAGCGACTTCCCGAACCAGTGCCTTGACGTCTTCAAGCATGGTCAGACCCGCACGCAGTAACAGTAAACAAATTCCTGGTCCTGACCCGACGGGGTATGGTGGATTTCGGTTTCGTGGCCGAGCAGGCGGAACGGCGCGCCGAACTCCGCGTGCAACGCATCGGGGGCGTAGCGCACCACGTCGAGTCCCGAGCACTGCAAAGGCCCGCCGGGGCCGAAGGCGGCCACGATGACGTGCCCGCCGGGTTTCACGCTTTTCAGCACCTGCGCGACATAGCGCGCACGGTCGGCCGGGGCGGTCAGGAAATGGAATACCGCGCGGTCGTGCCAGACGTCGTAGCGCGCGGCCGGCAGGTCGGCGCGGGTGATGTCGGCGGCGATCCACTGCACCGACGCGGCGCGCGCGCCGAGCCGCGCACGGCTGGCCGCCAGCGCCGATTCGGCGAGATCGAGCACGGTCAGATTGCGATAGCCGGCATCGAGCAGGTCGTCCACCAATACCGAGGCGCCCCCGCCCACGTCGATGATGTGCGCGTCCTTGTCCGCGCACCCTTCGATCAGGCGCAGCGACGACGCGGCATGCGGCTGGAACCAGCCGACCTGGTCGGCCGCCTTGCTGCTGTATACCGTTTCCCAGTGTTGCCGACGGTCGACCATGTCATTCCCCTTTCCACTTGATCGAACAGCCCATGCTGGGAATCTGCTCGGCCGGGCCGCGCTGGGTGGCAGCGATGTCCTTCATCGCCTCGAACAGATCGCGGCTCACGCCCTCGGGCGCGGTTTCCTTGCGCGATTCATCGAAGCGGCCGCGGTACTGCAGCTCGAAATTGCGGTTGAAACCGAAAAAATCCGGCGTGCACACCGCACCGTAGGCTTTGGCGACGGCCTGCGTTTCGTCAATCACATAGGGGAAGGGAAAACCGAATTCGGCCGCCACCTGCTTCATGTTGTCGAACGAGTCCTCGGCATAATCGGTCGGATCGTTCGACATGATGGCGATGGCGTGGATGCCGTGCTGTCTGAGCTCCGCCAGGTCGCGCACCAGCCGCGGGCGGATCGCCTTCACGTACGGGCAGTGGTTGCAGATGAACATGACCAGCAGGCCGTTCGGGCCCATCGCATCCTTGAGCGTCCAAACCTTGCCGTCGACGCCGGGCAGACTGAAATCGGGGGCTTTCCAGCCGAAATCGCACACGGGGGTGGTAAGGGAAACCATGACGCGCTCCGCAGAGTTTCTGGACAATCCCGGCATAATACCAAGATGTCTTCGCCCCGTTTTTATCTCGACCAGCCGCTCGCCCCCGGCGCCCGTTTCAGCCTGCCACCCGGCCCCGCGCGCCACGCCGCAAAGGCGTTGCGGCTGGCGGTGGACGATGTCGTCACGCTGTTCAACGGCCGCGGCGGCGAATACGCCGCGCGCATCGAGCGCATCCACAAGGACGAGGTGGCGGTTGCAATCAGCGGCTTTGCCGACGTCGAGCGCGAATCGCCTTTGCGCGTGATGCTAGCGCAGGGAATTTCCAGCGGCGAGCGCATGGACTACACGCTGCAGAAAGCGGTGGAACTCGGGGTGGCATCGATCCAGCCGATCGCCGCCAGACGCAGCGTGGTCAAGCTGACGGGCGAACGTGCCGACCGTCGCGTGGCACACTGGCAGGGCGTGGTGGCGAGCGCCTGCGAGCAGTGCGGGCGCAATCAGGTACCCGTGGTAGGCACGCCGTCGACACTGTCCAGCTGGCTGGGATGCCATGCAGCCGGGCGCCTGTTGTTTTTGTCCCCGCTGGCCGAAGCCAGACTGGCCGATCTGCCCGCTCCGACGGCCATGGATTGCCTGGTGGCCGGACCCGAAGGCGGATTCGAGGCCGACGAAATCGCAGCGCTGCATGCCGCCGGGGCCATCCCAGTCCGTCTGGGGCCGCGCGTGCTGCGAACCGAAACGGCAGCGCTGGCTGCGCTGGCTGCAATGCAAACGCTGTGGGGCGATTTCTAAGACGGCAACGGGCATAAAAAAACCGGGCGCCCGCCCGGTTTACCTGTTCGGCCAGTTCGCTTACGGGCGCAGATAGGTGTAACCCTGCTGCTGACGCCGCATGATTTCCACCACACCCGAAGAAACATAGGTCACCTTGGCATTCATGTCTTCCTTATCGAGCTTCTGGTTGCGCATGGTGTTTTCGCACGCCATCACCTGCACCCCGGAGTCGATCGCCTCATTGACGCGGTTGGCCACTTCCGACTCGGCTTTCAGCATGTTGATGCCGGGGCCATAGGCCACGATTTCCAGATCGACGTTGTCGCGCCCCACATCTTTCTGAATATTTTTGGCGTTGTTGAGCGCCAGATTCCAGGTCGCCGGATCGCTTTCGCTGACCTGAATCACCATCTTCGCCTTGTCGGCCGCCAGCGTGGCAGTCGGCGCCGCCAAAGCGCCCAACATCATCGCGCCAGCCAGCAGGGCACCCATTGCCGTATTCATGCGTTTCATTCGCTCGTTTTCCTAAAAACCAGTTGAAATAAAAATTTTTACCTTATTTTTATGACGTAAAGCTTATACGATTTATTCCGTTTATTCTCATGCTTGTGTCGCAACCCTGCGTGGCGCGAGAGGTTTTTCGGTATCCTTCGCATCAATCCACCCTGTTCAGGCCATCCCGTTGAAAGACACCGCCGATTTCGTCCACTGGTTCCGTTCCGCCGCGCCGTACATCCACGGCTTTCGCGGCAAGACCTTCGTCATCGCCTTTGGCGGTGAACTGGTGGCGGACGGCGGCTTCGTGCAGTTGGCGCACGACGTCAATCTGCTGAACAGCCTGGGCGTGCGGCTGGTGCTGATCCATGGCGTGCGGCCACAGGTGGAAGCACGGCTGACCGAAAGTGGCACTGCGATCCGCTACGTCAACGGTCTGCGCGTCACCGACGACACAGCGCTCGCCTGCGTCAAGGAAGCCGCGGGAACGGTGCGGGTGGAAATCGAGGCGCTGCTGTCGCTGGGGCTGGCCAACACACCGATGGCGGGGGCCGACATCCGGGTAGCCTCGGGCAATTTCGTCACTGCACAGCCGCTGGGCGTGCGCGACGGCGTGGATTTGCTGCACACCGGCGAGGTCCGCAAGATCGACGCTGCTGCCATTCGTAGAAGACTCGACCAGCACGACATCGTGCTGCTGTCGCCCATCGGCTATTCGCCGACCGGAGAAATCTTCAACCTCAGCCTGGAAGATGTGGCCACCCAGGCGGCGGTGGAACTGGCAGCCGACAAGCTGATCTTCCTGATGAACACCGAAGGCGTACCGGACAGGGGCCGCACCATCCACAACGCCCTCACCGACAACGAAGCCCGGCAGGTGCTCGACAAGGCGAAAAAACTGCCCGAGGACGTGACCTACTACCTGCCGTGCGCGATCACTGCCTGCACTCAGGGCGTCAAGCGCGCGCACCTCATCAGCCGCCACCGCGACGGCGCACTGCTGTCCGAACTGTTCACCCGCGAGGGCGTCGGTACGCTCATCACCCCTGCACCGCTCGAAACCCTGCGCCCCGCCACCATCGACGACGTCGGCGGCATCCTCGGCCTGATCGAGCCGCTGGAGCGCGAGGGCATCCTGGTGCGGCGCTCGCGCGAGTTGCTGGAAATGGAAGTCGAACGTTTCCTGGTGCTCGAATCCGATGGCGTCATTGCCGG
>JAIBFE010000158.1 GCA_019459705.1 Thiobacillus sp.
CACAAGGGCAAGGAGTTCGAGGTGCCGCTGATCCGCATGGGCTTCCCGATCTTCGACCGTCACCACCTGCATCGCATGACCACGCTGGGGTACGAGGGTGCCATGTACATGCTCACCACCCTGGTGAACGCGGTGCTGGAGCGCCTGGACGAAGAGACCCGCGGCATGGGGACGACCGACTACAACTACGACCTGATCCGCTGACGCGGAGGGTGAGGGGTGAGGCGAGAGGAGTGAGGCTGGGGGTTGCGCCCTCACGCCTTACCCCTCACGCCTCACCGCTCCGAAGGAGCTAACCCATGGCCAACATCATGATTCGACGCGGTGCCGCAGGCGAGTATGTGTTCTACCTTCCCAAGCGCGACCTGGAAGACACCATCACCTCGATGGAGTTCGACCAGGCCGACAAGTGGGGTGGGGAGATCAAGCTCAACAACGGCGGCGCCTACTACGTCGACCCGTTGCCCGCACCGCCCAGGCTGCCGATTTCCGTGCGTGCCCGGCGCATGGATGCGGCCGAATGAACTGAAGCACTGAAAGGAAACATCATGGCACTCAAAATCGTTGCCGACCTCTGTACCGCCTGTGCGGACTGCGAAGCGGACTGCCCCACGGCATCCATCCGCATCAAGAAGGGCGTGTACATCATCAATCCGGAGACCTGCACCGAATGCGACGGGGACTACGACTCGCCGAAGTGCATCCAGCTCTGTCCGATCGACAACTGCATCGTCCCGCTGGTGGCGTAACCGAAGTACCGGGGCGAGGACATCCCCGCCCCGCTTGAACAGGAGCGTGTGACATGACCACCATCACCCAAGGCGCAGCATTGCGCATCGCCCTCGCCGCCCGTGTCCTCGAGGGCGTCGACACCCGGGCCTTCACCCAGTGGGTCGTGAAGAAGCTCGGCCTGCCGGTGAGCGAGGCCAAGCTATCCGCACTGACCGTCACCGATCTCAAGCAGGCGCTGACGGCCGAGGAAACGCAGGAAACCTCGATCGAAACCGACGTCGACATGGAATCGCTCAAGCTCGCCGTGCGCTATCTGTGGGGCGAGGACGTCGATGCCGACGACGATCTGCCGGCTGTCGAGGCCTACGCCGAGGGCGACATGCCCGGCAGCCTGCGCGTGGCCGTGGCATCCAACAAAGACGAGAACCTGGACGGCCACTTCGGCTCCGCCCTGCGTTTCCTGATCTACCAGTTGAGCAAGGACGAGATCCGTCTGGTGGCGGTGCGCCCCACGCTGGAAGCCGATCTGGCCGAGGACAAGAACGCCGCCCGATCCGCGCTCATCAACGACTGCCAGATCGTCTACGTGCAATCGGTGGGCGGCCCCGCCGCCGCCAAGATCGTGCGCGCCGGCGTGCATCCGATGAAATACCCGCAGACCGGACCCGCGCGCGAAGTCATCGCCCGTCTGCAATCCATTCTCGATGCGCCGCCGCCGTGGCTGGCGAAGATCCTCGGCGTCGAAGCGCAAAGCCTCGCCAAATTCGCCGAGGAAGAAGAGGAGGTCGACGCATGATCCCGCGCGAAACCCTCACCCACATCGCGGATGCCGCGGCGGAGTTCCAGTTCTTCGATGACACCACGCTGGATCACCTGCGCGGCCGCTGGCCCGGCCTGCATTTCACCCTGTGCGGCGATGACGACGTGCCGGCGCGCCTGTCGCCGGTGCTGGAGCGGCCCGGCTTCAACGTCTATCTCGTCAACGGCAGCGAACACTGCCTGACGCTGACCAACGACCCCGAACTGGCGATCGGGGTGGTGCTGGCGTGGATGGACGAGGAATAACAGCTAGGGTAAAAGGCGACTATCGAATACACGTCGCAATCGAGAGGGAATATCACGGTGTCCGCTCGTCTCATCACTTCGCTTTTCCTGGCGCTGTTTGCGCACAGTGCCTTCGCCGCTGAAGTGCAGGTCGCCGTCGCCGCCAACTTCACCGCACCGATGCAGCTCATCGCCGCCGACTTCGAGAAAGCCACCGGCCACCAGGCGAAGCTCGCGTTCGGCTCCACCGGCAAGTTCTACGCCCAGATCAGGAACGGCGCGCCCTTCGACGTCCTGCTCGCGGCCGACGACGAAACCCCGGCCAAGCTGGAAAGGGAAGGGGGTGCGGTGGCCGGCAGCCGTTTCACCTATTCGATCGGCCGGCTGGCGCTGTGGTCGGCCAAACCGGACTACGTCGACGACAAGGGTGCAGTGCTGAAGCAGGGCACGTTCAAACACCTGGCGCTGGCCAACCCCAAGCTTGCGCCCTATGGCGCGGCGGCGGTCGAGACCCTTAACCGGCTCGGCCTGCTGGCCGCGCTGCAGCCCAAATTCGTGCAGGGCGAAAACATCGCCCAGACCTTCCAGTTCGTCAGCACCGGCAATGCCGAACTCGGCTTCGTCGCGCTGTCGCAGGTGACCGAGGCGGGCAAGCTCAAGCGCGGCTCGGCGTGGATCGTGCCGCCCGGCCTGCATGCGCCCATTCGCCAGGATGCGGTCATCCTGACACGCGGCAAGGACACCCCCGCCGCGCTGGCGCTGATGAAGTACCTGAAGACAGACAAGGCCCGGGCTATCATCAGGGCCTATGGCTACGACTAATCATCTCCTGCTGTGCTGAGCGATACCGACTGGAGCGCGATCCGGCTGACGCTTGAACTGGCGAGCGTCACCACGCTGCTGCTGCTCGTCATCGGCACGCCCATCGCCTGGTGGCTGGCGCGCACCCGCTCGGCCTGGAAGGGCGCGGTCGGCGCGGTGGTAGCGCTGCCCATCGTGCTGCCGCCGACGGTGATCGGTTTCTATCTGCTGGTGGCGATGGGGCCGAAGGGGCCGGTCGGCCAGCTCACGCAATCGCTGGGACTGGGCGTGCTGCCCTTCACCTTCGCCGGGCTGGTGGTGGCCTCGGTGTTCTATTCGCTGCCCTTCGTGGTGCAGCCGATCCAGAACGCCTTCGAGGCCATCGGCGAGCGCCCGCTGGAGACGGCGGCCACCCTGCGCGCGTCGCCCTTCGACACCTTCTTCAGCGTGGTGCTGCCGCTGGCGCGGCCCGGCTACCTCACCG
>JAIBFE010000160.1 GCA_019459705.1 Thiobacillus sp.
CCTTCTACGCGCAGATCATTTTCTACGGCGCCCTGCTGTCGGTCATCATGTCGACCGCCTCCGGCACCCTGCTGGCGCCGTCGGTCACCATCTCGGAAAACATCATCAAGGAATTCATGCCGCATCACCGCATGAGCCAGAAGAAACTGCTGTGGATCACCCGCAGCGTCGTCGTTGCCTTCACCCTGCTGGTGGTGACTTATTCGCTGTGGTCACTGCAAAGTGAAACCAGCATCCACGAGATGGTTGCCAACGCCTATAAAGTCACGCTCGCCTGCGCGTTCGTTCCTCTGGTTGCGGGACTGTACTGGAAACGTGCCAGCAACCTGGGCGCGGGGCTGTCCATCGCGCTGGGCTTCGGCGTCTGGATCGCCATGGAATTCATTGCGCCCGAAGCGGCATTGCCGCCGCAGTTCGCAGGGCTGGTAGCGAGTGCAGCCGGGATGGTGACAGGAAGCCTGATTGCGGCAGAAAAACCCTCATCCAGCGTCGGATAATTTTACAGTTGACTTAACGCTCCGCCCATCCACGATCTTGCCAAACACAGCAAGCCATTGTTTACAAGACACAATTCACCAATAAACTCCTGCTGGCACACCTGATGCTTCTAATCGGGAAAATGGAAATGCGTGGGCTACCGTACTGGATGTGCCCAATCCATTTTCTTGCTAGAACTCATTCCACTTTCTGGGAGACATATGATGAAAAAATCCTCGTTAGCCCTGGCCATTTCCATGATGGCCTGCGGCCCTGCCTTTTCCGCTGCGTTCGTGAACGGCGGCTTTGAAACCGGCGACCTCAGCGGCTGGACCCAGGGCGGCGGCTGCTGGGGCGGTAATAACTGCAGCAACAATGTGTACGTTCCGTTCGTCAACCCTGCGGGGGACACGGGCAACTTTCTGCCGACCGCTCCTCAATATGCCGGTGGCACTCCGCTCAACACCATCATGAGCACCGGCACGACTGACCCCATCACCGGCCAGAACACGGTCTACAACGGCAATCATTCCGTTCGGGTCAACAACTCCGTCAACAACTACTCTGTGTCCACCATCAGCCAGAGCGTCCTCAACTACACGGACAACTTCATCTATTTCCAGTGGAACGCCGTGCTGGAGTCATCCCATGACCTGGACGACTCCGACTATTTCTCTCTGACCCTGACGGACGACACCA
Organism: Thiobacillus sp.; assembly: GCA_019459705.1. Lineage (GTDB taxonomy): Bacteria > Pseudomonadota > Gammaproteobacteria > Burkholderiales > Thiobacillaceae > Thiobacillus. The sequence goes on from JAIBFE010000160.1 coordinate 1,177, forward strand.
CCACTTCCGTTCTGCTCACCCGCTCCTACAGCTCCAGGTCTGCTGCAAGCCTGTTTACTCAATACGGCAACTGGTATGGCAGCGGCTGGCAGCTCGAGCAAATCGACTTGCAGGCACTGGGCGCCGTCGGCCATGATCTCACCCTGTCGCTGCTCGCCTCGGACTGCCCCTATAGCGGCCATGCCGGCTACGTTTATCTGGACGGTTTTGCGCCGGTGATCGTCGACCCGGGTAGCGGTGGCGCTGGGGTTCCCGAACCGGCCACGCTGGCTCTCGTCGGACTGGGCCTGCTTGGTCTGGGCGTTGCGCGTCGCCGCAAAGCCGCCTGAAGCCAGCCTTCCGGCAACAGCAAAACGGCGACCTTCGGGTCGCCGTTTTGTTTTGCCGTTTTATTCCCGTTCCTGAGTCAACGCCAGCCGACACGCCTTTCAGAAGGGTTCATAATCAAATGCCCTGATGAACGGATCCAGTTTCTCCGCCACAGGCCTAAACGCCGCCTCAAAACGCCGCCAGCGCGCCACCGACGATGAATACAGCGGTTGCGCCATCTGGTTGCGGCTGGGGCTGGCGATATACTTCGCCGCCGCATGCTCATGGAAATTCACCACAGCGGGGTCCCAGGGCAGCCCGAGAAAATCGAACACCCGCCGATAAGTCGGCTCGAATTGCGCGACGGCATCTTCATAGCGGAACTCGATGAAATCCAGCGTCATCTGCTGCCTGATATGCATCCACCAATCCATGACCTGGGCATAAAAATCCGCTGCGCCCTGCCAGGTCAGCAGATGGGCGGTCGCCGGCGTCGGCACCATAAGCTGCATGAAACAGCTCAAGCACACGTCACGGGGATCGCGCATGACGAAAACCACTTTGGCATCGGGAAAAATGCAGTTGATGAGGCCCAGATCGATGGTGTTCATGGTGAATTTATCCACCAGCCTGCGCTGTCCGATGCTGTCGCCGAAGCGTCCCTTCACCCGATTCCAGTAAAACTCGCGCAAATGCAGGACATCCTGCAATTTCAGTTTACGGAGCTTGTCCGGGATGCTGTCAGTGGAGCCGTCCATTTGCTGAAGCTCGCGTTGCATGGCCCAGACGAAGTCGGTCTCGTCGGCAACAAAAACGTCAGGGTGTCCGCCCAGCACTTCCTGGGTCAGCGTGGTGCCCGAACAAGAAACCAACCAGGAAGATGGGGGCTGGCTGATCCTGCGGGAAAGCGTTCCCCGACCAGCGCCCCATGAGGTCCCGGTCAAATCCGGCCGTGTTGGTTTTGATCATGTTTGGCAGCAGCGCCAGATTCTGCTGACTGTATTCCGGCAACGATGCGGATAACTGCGCCGAGGCCTGGAGATGGGGGAAAACCTGATCGTATTCTTTGAGTTTATCGAGCACCCGCGCCATTTCCTTGTGTGCGCGAAATCCCTCTCTGGCATTAGGTTTCCCACTCAGGATCGTTTCCAGATGGGCCCTGGCCTCCTCATTCATCCCCGCATCAGCTTCCAGGCTCGCCAGCAAAACCTGCATCATGGTGTTTTCCGGAGAAAGTGCCAAAGCCTGCCGACCGGCATCAAGGGCCTCGGTTTTCTTGTTCAACTGCGCCAGGGTCACCGCGAGAAGCTGAAACCCGCGAAACTCGGAATCGTTGATCCGCACGGCTTGACTGAGCACCTCGAGCGCGCCAGGGAAACACCCCATTGCTGCAATTGCCGGGCAATCTCGAGCACGCGATTGATGTCGCCGCTCAGACGCGCTTTCTCCAGAAGATGCTGGCCGGATTGGCGCAAATGAATAGAACCTTCCGCACGCCGTCCGAGACTGCACAATGTTTGCCCCAGCCAGGGCATCGCCTGGGCGTCTTCAGGGGTTTCCGCCAGCGCTTTTTCGAACCAACGAACGGCATCCACAAAGTTGCGGGCCTGGATGGCAGCATAGCCGCGCTGCAAGGAGTTGGTCATCATTTTCAGACGTGAAATATGCGTTGGGAAATCCCCACCCTTATCTGTCATTCGTAGGCGGGCACCACTGCTCCTGATTCTAGCGGATGCAACCGCCACACTCTCGCGACTCGTCCGGCATAACGGGCCTGGCGTTCACTGTCAGTGGCACTTTTCCAATTCCCGCCCACCAACGAAATCCGGTTGGCCGCCTGTCAGTGGCCCGGGGAGGCACATGTCGAAAAAATTTACAATTCAAGGTGCCCCATGACCCACAAGTACGCAACGCGCAAGGAGCCTTGCACGGTCAGCGCAAATATCCCTCGTGCTCCAGTTTGAGCAGGATTTGCTGCACCGCTTCGTCAATGCCCAGACTGGTGGTGTCAATCGCCAATTCGGGCTTTTCGGGCACTTCGTAAGGATCGGACACGCCGGTGAACTCAGGGATCAACCCGGCCCGGGCCTTGGCGTAAAGGCCTTTGCGGTCGCGCGATTCGCAGGTTTCGATCGGGGTGGCGACATGAATTTCGACGAACCCGCCGACCGCTTCGATCATCGCGCGCACGTCGCGGCGGGTCTGGCGATAGGGGGCGATGGGAGCGCAGATGGCGATGCCGCGGTTCTTGGTGATTTCGCTCGCGACAAAACCGATGCGCCTCACATTGATGTCGCGATGCGCTTTGGAAAAGCCCAGTTCGGATGAAAGGTGGCGACGCACAATGTCGCCATCAAGCAGGGTGACGCACCGTCCTCCCATTTCCATCAGCCGTGCAGCCAGCGCGCGCGCCAGGGTGGACTTTCCCGCACCGGACAAACCGGTGAAAAATACGGTGAAACCCTGGCGTTCGCGCGGCGGACTCTGCCGGTGCAGTTCGGCCAGCACTTCGGGAAAGCTGTACCAGTCGGGAATTTTCAGGCCCGCCTGCATGCGGCGGCGGAATTCGTCACCGCTGAGAGTAAGCTGGCGCGCGCCAGCGGGCGCGTCGGATTACGGGAGATTCTAGGGCCGGGCTTACACAAACACCAATCGCCGGTAGGCGATGAGAAGCACTCCGATTTTTTCGGCCCGCCCGATAAA
>JAIBFE010000170.1 GCA_019459705.1 Thiobacillus sp.
CAGCAGCAGGGTTTGCAGGCTCAGCGTGTAAGACTGTCCACCTCCGGCTGCCGGCGTGCTGGTGAAGGCGGGCAGACCCGCACCCTGAGCCAGCGCCAGCGACGGCAGCAGCAGTGCGAGCAGTATGAAGAGGGCTTGGATCGCGCGTGGCAACTGCTTATTTGTCACGACGTTTCTCGATCATCTGGTGCAGGCGCGCAGCAAAGCTGGCATTGAGACCGGGCGCAGCCGGCGACTTGATTTCGCCGCGCGGCAGGGTCATCAGCGCATTGACGCTGCCGGGCGCCACGCCCACCACCAGCCAGGACTCCCCCACTTCCACCACCACGACGCGTTCGCGCGTGCCCACCGACGCGCTGCTGACCACGTGCAGCAGGCTGGTCGCGCCGCCGTGCGTGACGCCGAAGCGCTTGGCGACCCAGGCCGTGGCGGCGATCAGCAGCAGCACGGCCACCAGGCCGATGAAGACCTGCAGCAGACTGCCGGCGGCGGAAACGGCGGGGGCTGGCGTGGTGTCCGGTGTGCCGGCCGCGTGTCCCAGCAGCGGCAGGATCAGCAGCACCGATGCGGCGATTCGCTTCATTTGTTGAGTTTCCTGATCCGCTCGGCCGGCGTGATGATGTCGGTCAGGCGCACGCCGAACTTGTCGTTCACCACCACCACTTCGCCCTGCGCGATCAGACAGCCGTTGACCAGCACATCCATCGGTTCGCCCGCCAGGCCGTCGAGTTCGACCACCGATCCTTGTGCCAGCTGCAGCAGGTTCTTGATCGAAATCTTGGTGCGCCCCAGCTCCACCGTCATCAGCACGGGGATATCGAGGATGAAATCGATATCCTTGGCCAGTCCGCCCGATACGGCGGTTCCGGACAGTTCCTGAAATTGTGCAGGACTCGGCGCGATGGCAGGGGTCGCCTGTTCGGCCATGGCGGCTGCCCAGTCGTCTTCGGCAATGGTTTGGGTGCTGTCTTCAGACATGTTGATCTCCTGTTTGCGATTCGCTCGAGCTGTTTGAGAGCAGTTTCTCGACGCGCAGCGTGTATTGGCCGTTGAATTTTCCGTAGGCGCATTCCATGACCGGAACGCCGTCCACCTTGGCTTCGATCGTTTTCGGGATGTCGAGCGGAATGATGTCGCCTACCTTCATGTCGACGATGTCGCGCAGGCTGATCGCGGCCGTGCCAAGGTCGGCGACGATTTCGACTTCCGCCAGCTGGATCTGTTGCCGCATCATGCGGATCCAGCGCTTGTCGACTTCCAGGTTCTCGGCCTGCAGGCTGCTGGTCAGCAGGTCCTTGATCGGCTCGATCATCGAGTACGGCATGCAGAGATGCATTTCGCCGCTGATCTGGCCGAGCTCGATGGCAAAGGTGACCGCGACCACCACTTCGTTGGGGGTG
>JAIBFE010000179.1 GCA_019459705.1 Thiobacillus sp.
ACCCTTTGGCACTTCCCCTGCCCTTTTCCGACCATGGACAAACAACTGCAAACGCTGGAGCACGCCCAGCAAACCGCGATCGATCTTGCCATCCAGTTCGGGCCCAGGCTGGTGGTGGCGCTTTTTGATGGAACGTCCGCATGGATCTAGTGCTGCAACAAATTCTGGCTTATGCCAAAGCCTCCTGGCGACGTCGCTGGTGGGGCGTGGTCGTGGCCTGGCTGGTCTGCATCGTCGGCTGGACCTGGGTGATGATGATCCCCGACCGTTATCAGGCATCGGCGCGCGTCTATGTGGATACGCAAACCCTGCTGAAGCCTCTGCTGTCCGGGCTTGCGGCCGAGCCCAATGTCGAGCAGCAGATCAAGCTGATGACGCGCCAGCTGGTCAGCCGGCCGACGCTGGAAAAGGTCGCGCGCATGACCGATCTGGACGTCAAGGCAAAAACGCCGGAGCAGACCGAGGCGATGCTGAACGGTCTGGCCAGCAAGATTTCCATCGCCGACGCCGGGCGTGAGAATCTCTACACCATCAGTTATCAGGACGCCAACGGCGACCTGGCCAAGAAGGTGGTGCAGTCGCTGCTGACCATTTTTGTGGAAACCAGCCTCGGCAAGACTCGCCAGGATATTTCAAGTTCGGCGCGCTTCATCGAAGAGCAGTTGCAGCAGTACCAGCAGAAGCTCACCGACGCCGAAAACGCGCTCAAGGAATTCAAGCAGAAGCACATCGGCATGATGCCGGGGCAGGGCGGCGACTACTACGCCAAGCTGGCCGAGACGTCGGCGCAACTGCGGCAGGCCCAGCTGGACCAGCAGGAGGCCCTCAACCGCCGCAATCAGCTCAAGCGGCAACTGGCTGACGAGGAACCCGAGCTCAACGCCGCCGCGGCTGCGGTGTCGACCCACAGCGAGATCGACGGCCGCATCCAGGCGCTGGAAAAGCAGATGGATCAGCTGCGCCTGCAATACACCGACCTGCACCCCGATATCCAGTCGACCAAGCGTCTGATCGAGAAACTGGAAGCGCAGAAGAAAATCGATCTGGCCGGTCGCAAGGATGATCCCGCAGGCGCACGGATCCAGAACCCGGTCTACCAGCAACTTACCATCGCCATCGCCGAGGCGGATGCCACCGTTGCGTCGCTGCAGGCTCGGGTGGCTGAATATCAGCGCCGCTTCGGCGACCTGCGCAATGCGTCCAACATGATTCCGCAGGTGGAGCAGGAATACACCCAGCTGATGCGCGACTACGACGTCTATCGCCAGAATTATGACGCCCTGCTGAAGCGCCGCGAGTCGGTCACCATGTCGGGCGAGGTTGAAAGCAAGACCGATACCGTGGACTTCCGCGTGATTGATCCGCCATTCGTGCCGAGCCAGCCGGCGTGGCCAAACCGGCCGCTGCTGCTGTCGCTGGTGACCCTGGGCGGACTTGTGGCAGGTGTCGCCGTCTCCTTCCTGCTGAGCCAGCTGCGCCGTACCGTGACCGACCGCCGTGCCCTGCGCGAGCTGACCGGACTGCCGTTGCTGGGTGCGGTATCGCGGGTGGAAACCGACGAAACCCGCAAGCGCAAGCGCAAAGGCCTGCTGACCTATCTGGCGGCGTTGGGCAGCCTGATAGCCGCCTATGGCGCTGTGATGATCCTGCAACTGCTTGTGTCGCGCGCGGGCTAGGAGAGACCATGAGCATTATTGAAAAAGCAGCCGGCAAGATTGGTGCGGGGACTCCCCGCCCGGCGTCCCCTGGCGACAATGACGACCCCGACCATAACGCCAGCCTGATCGAAAACGCGCTCAGCAAGCAGCGCAGCAGCCACGCCGCACCGTTTGTCGCCACTCCGGTCGAGCCGATGTTCAGCGAGCAGGATGCCGATACGGTGCTGGAAGGCAACAGCCAGGTGCAGTCGATCAACCTGGCGCGCCTGCACCGCATGGGCGTGGTGTCGCCCGATGCCGAAAAGAGCCAGATTGCCGAGGAGTTCCGCATCATCAAGCGGCCGCTCATCGCCAACGCCTTCGGCCAGGGCGCCGCACGGGTCAAGAATGGCAATCTCATCATGGTCACCAGTTCGCTGCCGGGCGAAGGCAAGAGCTTCTGCGCCATCAATCTCGCTATTTCGATGGCGATGGAAATGGATCGCACCGTGTTGCTGATCGACGCCGACGTCGCCAAGCCGCGCGTGCCCGAGTATCTCGGCATTCATGCCGACAAGGGTCTGCTCGACGTGCTGCAGGACAAGGACCTGAAACTGTCCGACGTGCTGATCCGCACCGACATCGCCAAGCTGACGGTGTTGCCCGCCGGTCGCACCTACAAGCGGGCGACCGAACTGCTGGCGAGCGCCGCCATGACCCGTCTGGTCGAGGATATCGGCAACCGGTACCCTGACCGTATAATCCTGTTCGATTCCCCGCCGCTGCTTGCGACCAGCGAATCGAGCGTGCTGGCCACCCACATGGGACAGATAGTCATGGTGGTGGAAGCCGAGAAAACCTCGCAGGATGCGGTGCGCGAAGCCCTCAGTCACATCCAGTCATGCGAAGTGGTGGGCATGCTGCTGAACAAAACCACGCCGACCCCGGGTGCAGATTATTACTATGGCTACTATGGCAGTTACGGCAAATAAGTGCCGCCGGCGTTGCGCCAGGACGGCGTCGCACAGACAAGCTCCCCTGGCCGGAGCTTTTTCTGTTTTCATGGTTATGGCATTCGCAATGCCGGCACATGCGCTTGACTGGCGTTTCGAGCCCAGCGTCGATGCCAGGGCTACCTACACGGACAACGTCAATCAGAGCGCAACCAACCCCGAAGATGCGCTGATCCTGAGTGTGACGCCGGGCTTCTTCCTGCGTTCCGAAGGTTCGCGGCGGGTTCAGGCCACCCTGCAGTATGGTCTGATGGGCGTGGCGCGTTTTGGCGAGGACGAAAGCACAGACCTTAATCACAGCCTGAACGCCGTCGGCAAGGCGGAACTGGTCGAGGACTTCCTGTTCATCGATGGCGCCGCACGCATATCGCAAGAACTGATTTCGCTGCAGGGCTCCACGGCCAGTGCCGAGATCAACGACAGCAACCGCGCTACTGTCGGTACCTATTCGATCAGTCCCTATATCCAGCAGCGTCTCGGTACCTTTGCCGCGGCGCAGGCGCGCTACACGGCCAGCGGCGCGATTTTCGAGAACGATGTCGCTGCCAATTCCGCGTCGAATGCGTTTACGGCGAGCCTGAACAGCGGCAGCCGCTTCAACGATCTCAGCTGGGGACTCAATTACTCCATCCGCAAGACAGAAAACCGTGATGCCGCCGATACCACCTTCGAGCGCGCGAACGCAAACGTCGGCTACGCGCTGACCCGTAAATTCCGGGTGTTCGGTACCGTGGGCCAGGACTGGAACGAATACCTCAGCAGCACCGGAACCAGCGGCTCGTCATACAGCGTCGGCTTTGGCTGGTCACCTACGCGCCGCACCAGCGTCGAGGCCTCGGTAGGCGAACGGTATTTCGGCAACACCTTCAGTTTTTCCGGTAGCCACCGCACACGTTTGTCGAACTGGACCGTGCGCTATTCGGAGGATGTCAGCGATATCACGCAGCAATTTCTGGAGCAAAGCAGCCAGTTGTTTTTTTTATGTGCTACCGCGCCCTATCTTCTGCCAGCTGACGACCTTTCACAATCGCCTCCCGCAAATTGTGCGGGGCCCTATACGGCTGGACAGCTAATCAGCAATACCAACTTGTCGGATCCGGTTTTGGTGGCGCTTGGTCTGAAAACGATCGGGATTGCCAATGGCATTTATGTCATCAAGAGCCTGACCGCCGGGGTGTCGTGGAATCTTGGTCGACTGGACTTTGGGCTGTCGGCGCAAGACACCAAACGGCTTTATCTGGCACTGGGTGATGCGCAGGATCACGTGCAGGGGGTGACGGGTTCCGTCAGTTATCGTCTGTCTCCCAAAACCACGGCTGTTAGCAGTCTTTCGTTTACCCGCAATAGCCTGGATAGTCAGGTGATTGGTGGGCCGGCACGTGAGGATGACATTATCATTCTGGGTCTTGGCCTCAACCACCGCTTCGCCGACAAGCTCAACGGCGCGCTGAATTTCCGCCATACCCAACGGGATTCGAACGAAGCGAATTCCGACTACGATGAAAACAGCCTGACGGCCTCGGTCAACATGCGCTTCTGACCACGCTTCCGGCATGGCACAGCCGTTGCTTCGCATTTTGTGCGCACACGGGCTGTGCTCCTCTCAGACAACGGATTGTCCATGTACGAAGATTATTACCGCTTTAGTGCCAAGCCGTTTCAGCTCAATCCCGACCCACGCTTTTTCTTCGGCTCCAAGGGGCACAAACGGGCGATGGCGTATCTGGATTACGGCCTGTCGCTTGGTGAGGGGTTCATCGTCATCACCGGGGAAGTCGGCGCAGGCAAGACCACGCTGGTGCGCAACCTGTTTCGCCAGCTTGAAACCCACAACCTGGTGGCTGCGCAACTGGTGTCGACCCAACTGGATGCCGAGGACACGCTGCGCAGCGTGGCCGCTTCGTTCGGACTCGAGCATGAAGGCCTGACCAAGTCGGCGCTGCTGAAAAATCTGGAAGACTTTCTGTCGGCGGCTACCCGCCAGGGCAAGCGTGCGCTGCTGGTGGTGGACGAGGCGCAGAACCTGACGCCGCGTGCGGTCGAAGAGCTGCGCATGCTGTCCAATTTCCAGAACAATGAGCGTTCGCTGATACAGACCTTTCTGCTGGGGCAGCCCGAGTTTCGCGGCATCCTTCAAAGCCCCGACATGCAGCAGCTGCGTCAGCGCGTGGTGGCCTCGTATCATCTGGGCCCGCTCGATGCGGACGAGACGCGTGGCTACATCGAACACCGCCTGCGCACCGTCGGCTGGCAGGGAATGCCGAGTTTTGATGACGAGGCCTTTGCTGTGCTGCATCGTTTTACCGGTGGCATTCCGCGTCGCCTCAATACCACCTGCGACCGGCTGCTGCTGTTTGGCTTTCTCGAAGAGAAGAGCCACTTTGGCGAGGCCGAGGTCAACGAGGTGATTGCCGATCTGAAGAACGAGGTGGCGCACCAGGACTTTCATGGTGCAACCGGCGTCAACAATCATGCATCGGCAGGAAGCGTGCTGCACAGTGAGGATACTGCGCGGCTTGCGCAGCGTCTCGATCAGGTGGAGCGCTCGGTCAATCGCATCCTGCCCATTGTGCGCAAGATTCTCTATACCGTGAGCGAGCGCAACGCGGCTGCAGGTGAAGAAGGTATGCCGCCGGACCGCGATTCCACGCATTAAGGCTTCGCCATGACACAGGTCTTATGCGTCGCAGGCGCGCGCCCCAACTTCATGAAAATTGCCCCGGTGATGGCGGCGCTTGCCGAGACCGGGATCGCTGCGCAGTTGTTGCATACCGGCCAGCATTACGACGCGGCGATGAGCGACAGCTTTTTTGCCGATCTCGGCATTCCGCGCCCCGATCATCACCTTGAAGTCGGCTCCGGCAGCCATGCGGTGCAGACCGCCGAAGTGATGAAGCGATTCGAGCCGGTGCTCGAAAGCGTGCAGCCGCAGGCAGTGCTGGTGGTGGGGGATGTGAACTCGACCATTGCCTGCGCGCTGGTTGCGGCCAAGCGCGGCGTGCGGGAGATTCATGTCGAGGCCGGGCTGCGCAGCTACGATCGCAGCATGCCGGAGGAGATCAATCGCGTGCTCACCGACCAGATTTCCGACCTGCTGTTCACCACGGAAAAAAGTGCGCTCGCCAACCTGCAGCGCGAAGGCATCGATCCCACCCGCGTCGAGTTCGTCGGCAACGTGAGGATCGATACCCTGCACCGCAACCTCGAGCATGCGGTGGCGGCGAGCCGGACCCTTGGCGCGACGCTGCCGCAGTATGCCGTGCTGACCCTGCACCGGCCGTCCAACGTCGACGATCCGGCCATCCTGGCTGCGCTGCTCGACGTGGTCGGCGAAATCAATCGCAGGCTGCCGGTGGTGCTGCCGCTGCATCCGCGCACGCGTGGCAACATCGAAAAATTCGACCTCACCGCCAAACTCGACGGCCTGCACATCCTGCCGCCGGTGGGCTATCTCGAAATGCTCGGCCTGATGCGCGACGCCAGGCTGGTGCTGACCGATTCCGGCGGCATCCAGGAGGAGACCACCGCGCTCGGTGTGCCCTGCCTCACCCTGCGTGAGAACACCGAACGCCCGATCACCCTCTCTGAAGGCACCAACACACTGGTGGGTCCGAACCCCGAAGCGATCCGTTCTGCGTTCAACGATGTCATGGTCAACGGTGGCAAAGCCGGGCGCATTCCCGAATACTGGGATGGCCGTGCGGCGATGCGTATCGCGCATGCGCTGCAAGGCTGGCTGCCGATGCAGAAAGGCAGGCGGGCTGCATAAATGGCGAAGATCAAAAATGCCATGTCAGTCGATGTCGAGGACTACTTCCAGGTGTCGGCCTTTGCGCCGCATATCCGGCGCGAGGACTGGGATGCCGTGCCGTGCCGGGTCGAGCGCAATGTCGATGTCATTCTCGGTCTGCTCGACGAAGCCGATGCCAGGGCTACATTCTTCACCCTCGGCTGGATCGCCGAGCGCTACCCGCAGGTGGTGCGCCGCATCGTCGACAACGGCCATGAACTTGCCAGTCATGGCTACGGCCACCAGCGTGCGTCCGATCTCACCCCCGCCGAGTTCCGCGACGACATTACCCGCGCCAAGCGCATTCTCGAAGACCTTGGTGGTGTCGCCATCCGGGGGTATCGCGCACCAAGCTTTTCCATCAATCAGACAAACTGGTGGGCGGTCGAGGAACTGGAAAACGCAGGCTACGTGTACAGCTCCAGCATCTATCCGGTGCGCCACGACCATTACGGCATGCCCGACGCCCCCCGCTTTCCGTACCGGCCCAATGGCGAAGGCGGCATTCTCGAGCTGCCGCCGACCACCGTGCCGTTGATGGGGCGCAACCTGCCCGCAGCCGGCGGCGGCTGGTTCCGCCTGCTGCCGTACGAGGTGTCGCGCTGGATGCTGCGGCGGGTGAATGCGCAGGATCAGGCGCCCTGCATGTTCTATTTCCACCCCTGGGAAATCGACCACGAGCAGCCGCGTCAGCGCGGTATTTCTGCGAAAACGCGCTTCCGCCATTACGTCAATCTGAAACGTATGCCGGGCAGACTGCAACAATTGCTGAACGACTTTGAATGGGATCGCGTCGATCGCGTGTTCCTGACCGAAAATTGAATATGCAGTCCGAAATCCTCGCCATGACCGATGCTGTGGCGGCTGAAGTCACGGTGCGCCCGCTGGGTGCGCATGACCGCGCCCGCTGGGATGCCTATGTGAACGCGCATCCGGATGCGACCTTCTTTCACCGTGCCGGCTGGAAACGCGTGATCGAGGACGCCTTCGGCCACCGCGCACATTTTCTGCTGGCCGAGCGTGGCGGCGAGGTGGTGGGCGTGCTGCCGCTGGCCGAAATCAACAGCCGCCTGTTTGGGCACAGCCTCGGCTCGCTGCCGTTCTGCGCCTACGGCGGCATTCTGGCCGACCATGACGCCGCATACCGCGCACTCGACGAAGCCGCGCAGGCGCTCGCCGGGAAACTCAAGGTCGGGGCGCTCGAATACCGCAACCAGATCGCCCAGCATGCCCACTGGCCGACCAAGGACCTTTACGTCACCTTCAAGAAAGCCATCGACCCCGACATCGAGGTCAACATGAACGCCATCCCGCGCAAGCAGCGGGCAATGGTGAGGAAAGGCATCAAGGCGGGGCTGGTTGGCGAGATCGATTCCGATACCACGCGCTTCTTTCAGGCATATTCGGCGAGTGTGCACCGTCTGGGCACACCGGTTTTTTCGCGCAAATTTTTCCGTTTGCTGAAGGACGAGTTCGGAGACGACTGCGAGGTGCTCACCATCACGCTGGATGGCAGCGTGATCGCCAGCGTGATGTCGTTCTACTTCCGAGACGAAGTGTTGCCCTACTACGGGGGCAGCGTCGATGCTGCGCGTGCGGTGGCAGGCAACGATTTCATGTACTGGGACCTGATGCGGCGCGCATGCGAGCGCGGACTCAAGGTGTTCGACTTTGGCCGCAGCAAGCGCGGCACCGGCTCGTTCGATTTCAAGAAAAACTGGGGCTTCGAACCGACGCCGCTGTATTACGAGTATTTTCTGGTGACGGATAAAACGGTGCCGGAAATCAACCCGCTCAATCCCAAGTACCGCCTGTTCATCCAGGCCTGGAAAAAAATGCCGCTGGCGCTCGCCAACGTCATCGGGCCGCACATCGTCAAGAACCTGGGCTGATGCCATGGACGGGCTGCTGTTTCTTGCGCATCGCATCCCGTTCCCGCCCAACAAGGGCGACAAGATCCGCTCGTTTCATCTGCTGCGGCATCTGAGCGCGCGTTATGAAATCCACCTCGGTGCCTTTGTCGACGATCCGGACGACTGGCAATACCGGGATGCACTGAAACCTTATTGCGCGTCGATCAAGCTGCTGCCGCTGCATCCGCGCCGTGCCAGGCTGGCCAGCCTCACCGGCCTGCTGAGCGGCGAGGCGCTGACGCTGCCCTATTACCGCAGCAGCGAGCTCAAGCGCTGGGCAGCCGGGTTGGCGGCGGCAGGTACGGTGACGCGCGGGCTGGCATTCTCCTCGGCGATGGCGCAGTTCATGCCGGCGGGCCTTGCGCGTCGCGTGCTCGACATGGTCGACGTCGATTCCGACAAATGGACGCAGTACGCGCCGACGCAGCGCTGGCCGCTGTCCTGGGTGTATGCGCGCGAAGGCCGCAAACTGGCAGCATGGGAGGCACGGGTGGCGCAGGATTTCGACGCCACCCTGCTGGTGTCGAAGGATGAAGCGGCGCTGCTGCAGCAGCGCGCGCCGCGCGCGCGCCACAAGATCGGCGCGTTCGAAAACGGCGTCGATGCAGACTATTTTTCGCCGGCGCGCGATTACCCGAATCCCTATCCGGCTAATGTCAACGGCGTGGTGTTCACCGGCGCCATGGACTACTGGCCGAACATCGATGCGGTCACATGGTTTGCCGAACGGATTTTCCCCTCGGTGCGCGATGCGGTGCCGAACGCACAGTTCGCCATCGTCGGCAGCCGGCCCGCCGAGGCCGTCCTGGCGCTGGCGCGCCAGCCCGGCGTGATCGTCACCGGCAGCGTGCCTGACGTGCGGCCCTGGCTGGCGCATGCCGCCTGCGCCGTGGCGCCTTTGCGCATCGCGCGCGGTGTGCAGAACAAGGTGCTCGAAGCGATGGCAATGGCGCGCCCCGTGGTTGCCAGCGCCCAGGCCGCGGAAGGCATCCGTGCCGAGGCCGGGCGCGATTTCATCCTGGCGCAGGGCGAGGCCGAGTTCGCCCGTGCCGTCGTGGCTCAATTGCAGGCAGTATCTTCAGCCGCGCCTGCGCGCGGATGCATCCTGGCGCATTACGACTGGACCCGCAATCTGGCTGCGATCGATCCCCTGTTTGAAGCGGCGCCTGCCGCAGCCCCTGTTCCGGAGACTTGCCCTGCATGAGCGCTCTACCCGATTCCCTGCCTGTCGTTCCGCGCAGCGGATGGCTGCTTCCCGGTGCGCTGACCATCGGTGTCCTGCTGATTCTGGCCGGCGTGTTCTGGCCAACCCTCCATTCAATGGTGGAAGTGTGGGAGCGCTCGGAAACCTTTGCCCACGGCTACCTCATTTTCCCGATCAGCGCCTGGCTGATCTGGCGTCAGCGCGATGTGCTGGCGCGTCTGCAGCCACGTCCCGACCTGCGTGGGCGGCTGCTGCTGGCTGCCGCCGGCGCGGGCTGGCTGCTGGCCGACGCGGGCAGCGTCAATGTCGTCGCGCAGTATGCGTTCATCGCCATGCTGATTGCGGCGGTGTGGACGCTGCTCGGCTGGGCTTTCGTGTGGGCCGCATTTTTCCCGCTGATGTTCCTGTTTTTCGCGGTGCCGGTGGGCGAGTTCCTGATCCAGCCGCTGATGGGGGTGACCGCCGATTTCACCGTGGCCATGCTGCAGGCCACCGGCATTCCGGTGTACCGGGAGGGCACGTTCTTCAGCATCCCCAGCGGCGACTGGTCGGTGGTTGAAGGATGCTCCGGGCTGCGCTATCTGATCGCCTCGGTCACGCTCGGCGTCCTCTATGCCTATCTTACCTATCGCTCGTGGAAACGGCGCCTGCTGTTTTCCATCGCCGCCATCGTCGTGCCGATTTTCGCCAACAGTGGGCGCGCCTACATGATCGTGATGATCGCCCATCTGTCCGACATGAAGCTGGCGCTCGGCGTCGATCACTACATCTACGGCTGGGTGTTTTTCGGTATGGTCATGTTGCTGCTGTTCTGGATCGGCAGCTTCTGGCGCGAGGACGATCAGCCTGCATCCGATGCCGGCCAGCCGGCTGCAGCGCCTGCCGGGCGCGCGCCGGCGCGGCAGGTCGTGCCGGCCGCGATCGGGATGCTGGCCATCGCCGGCCTGTGGCCGGCCTATGCCGTCTGGCTCAACGCGCGGCCGTTGCCGGTCATGCCTGAATTGCAGGTCGAAGCCCAGGGCGGCTGGCAGCCTGCCGAGGCCTTTACCACCTGGCGGCCGCACTGGGTCGGCGCTGACAGGGCATTGCGTCAGTCCTACAGCCAGGGAGGGCGCAAGGTGTTGCTGGAGCTCAATTACTACGTCACCCAGCGGCAGGATGCCGAACTCATCAATTCACAGAATTTCATGATCAGGCAGAAGGATCCGGCCTGGTCGAACGTCGGCGAAAGCATTGCCACGGTGGAAGGCGGCGGTGAGCCACGCCAGGTACGGCAGGCCAAAATGCGCGGCAGCGACGGCCAGCGCCTGCTGGTATGGCAGTGGAACCTGATCAATCAGCGTCCTGTGGTCAACGACCATGTCGCCAAGCTGGCCCTGGCGTTCGACCGGGTGCGGCTGCAGCGCGACGATGGCCTGTCGGTGCTGATCGCCACGCCCTACGAGGAGCCGGAGCGCGAGGCCGCGGCTGCCGTTCTGGCCGGGTTTGCCGCCGACATGGAGCCGGCGATCGGGCACACGCTCGACCAGGTTGACGGGCAGTGACCGCACACATCGTGCATGTCGTACACCGCTTCGATACCGGCGGCATGGAAAACGGCATGGTGAACCTGTTCAACACCTTGCCCCCTGAACGCTACCGGCATACCGTGGTGGCGCTCACCGACTATAGCGATTTCCGCCACCGCATTACCGCGCAGCAGGTCGATTTCCATGCGCTGCATCGCGCGCCGGGCCATGGTCTCGGCTGGGCGGTGCGGCTGTGGAAGCTGCTGCGTCAGCTCAAACCTGATCTGGTGCACACCCGCAACCTCGCCGCGCTGGAGGCGCAGTTCGTCGCCGCCGCCGCCGGTATCCGTGCCACGGTGCACGGCGAGCATGGGCGGGACGTGTTCGACCTCTATGGCCGCAACTGGAAATACAATCTGCTGCGCCGTGCTGCCCGGCCTTTCGTGTCGAACTACATCGCCGTGAGCCGCGACCTCGAAACCTGGCTGCGCCTGGCCATCCATGTTCCCCCGCGCAAGCTGCACCATATCTACAATGGCGTCGACAGCACAAAATTCCGCCCGCGTGTGGGTCCGAGGCCGGACTTTGCCCATCCCGAGAGCATCGTGTTCGGCTCGGTGGGGCGCATGGTCGAGGTCAAGGATTACCCCACGCTCACGGCTGCCTTCATCCAGTTGATGCGCCATCAGCCCGAGCGTGCCGAGCGCGCGCGGCTGGTCATCGTCGGTGAGGGCCCCGCGCGGGCGACCTGCCTTGATCTGCTGCAGGGGGCCGGCCTGGCGCACCTGGCCTGGCTGCCGGGCGAGCGCCATGATATTGCCGACATCATGCAGATGCTGGATGTATTCGTGCTGCCCTCCAAAAACGAGGGCATCTCCAATACCATCCTGGAAGCACTGGCGAGCGGGCTGCCGGTGATCGCCACCGAGGTGGGCGGCAATGTCGAGCTGGTGGAAGAGGGCGTCAACGGCACGCTGGTGCAGCCGGGCGATGTGGCCGGCATGGCACAGGCCTTGCTCGGGTATCTGGACGCGCCGGCGCGTATCGCCGGGCACGGAGCGAATGCGCGCCAGTATGCCGAGCAGCGCTTCAGCATTCCGGTCATGGCCGAGGCCTATGCCATGGTGTACGACCAGACGCTGGGGCGCTGGCGCTGAGGTGCCGTCAGGCAGCCCGAAAAATCGACAGACAAGGGATGGGATAACAAGCATGTGCGGCATCACCGGAATTTTCGATACCAGCGGCGTGAACGAGATTTCACGCGAGCTGCTGCATCGCATGAACGAAACCCAGTTTCACCGCGGCCCCGACGAGGGTGGCCTGCATCTTGAGCCGGGTGTGGGGCTTGGACATCGGCGGCTGTCGATCATCGACCTGTCCACCGGCCAGCAGCCGTTGTTCAACGAGGACGGCAGCGTGGTCGTCGTATTCAACGGTGAAATCTACAACTTCCAGGAGCTGGTGCCCGAACTCGAGGCGCTCGGCCATACCTTCCGCACCCACTCCGACACCGAAGTCATCGTCCACGCCTGGGAGGCCTGGGGCGAAGCCTGCGTCGCGCGCTTTCGCGGCATGTTCGCGTTCGCCCTGTGGGACCGCAGGCAGGAAACGCTGTTCGTGGTGCGCGACCGCTTCGGCGTCAAGCCGCTGTATTACGCTTTCCTCGATACCGGTGAATTCATTTTCGGCTCCGAACTGAAATCGCTGATGGTGCATCCCAGCCTGGCGCGCGAGATCGATCCGCTGGCGGTCGAGGAGTATTTTGCCTACGGTTACGTGCCCGAGCCGCGCACCATTTTCAAGCGCGCCTACAAGCTGCCGCCCGGGTTCACGCTCACCCTCAGGCGCGGCCAGACCCGCGCGCTGCCGAAACAGTATTGGGACATGCCGTTTACTCCGGTGGCGGTGAAGGACGAGGCCAGCGCGATGGACGAACTGGTCGAGCGCATGAAGGAATCGGTTCGCCTGCGCATGATCGCCGACGTGCCGCTGGGCGCTTTCCTGTCCGGCGGCGTGGATTCCAGTGCGGTGGTGGCGATGATGGCCACGCAGTCGAAAACGCCGGTGAATACCTGCTCGATCGGTTTCGACGACCCGGCCTTCAACGAAATCGAGTTCGCCCAGCAGGTGGCTGACCGCTACCACACGCGGCACCATGTCGAGACTGTCGCTTCCAACGATTTCAGTCTGGTCGATCAGCTCGCCCAGGTGTACGACGAGCCCTATGCCGATTCGTCCGCGCTGCCGACCTACCGGGTGTGCGAACTGGCGCGGAAGCATGTGAAAGTCGCCCTGTCGGGCGACGGCGGTGACGAGCATTTCGCCGGCTACCGTCGCTATCGCTGGTTTCGCTACGAAGAGCGCATGCGCGCGGTGATGCCGCTCGCGTTGCGCCGCCCGCTGTTCGGTGCACTCGGCAGGCTGTATCCCAAGGCCGACTGGGCACCCAAGGTGTTCCGCGCCAAGACTACTTTCGAGGCGCTGGCGCGCGACACTGTCGAGGGCTATTTCCACGGTGTCTCGCTGCTGTCCGACGCGCAGCGCAAGCAGCTGTTCTCGCCCGCCTTCAAGCGCGAACTGCAGGGCTACCAGGCAGTCGAGGTGCTGCGCCGCCATGCGGCCGTGGCACCCACCGACGACCCGCTGTCGCTGGTGCAATATCTCGACATGAAAACCTATCTGGTCGGCGACATCCTCACCAAGGTCGACCGCGCCAGCATGGCGCACGCGCTGGAAGTGCGCGAGCCCTTGCTCGATCACGAGTTGATGGGCTGGGTCTCCGGCCTGCCCACCCATCTCAAGCTGCGCGGCACCGAAGGCAAATATCTGCTGAAAAAGTCGATGGAACCCTATCTGCCGCACGACGTGTTGTATCGCAGGAAAATGGGATTTTCTGTCCCGCTGGCGTCCTGGTTCCGCGGCCCGCTGGCGGTCACCATCCGCAGCGTCGTGCTGGGCGAGCGGCTGGCCTCCACCGGGCTGTTCAATCAGGACTTCCTGCGCGAGGTGGTCGAGGCGCATCAGTCCGGCCGTCGCGACTACTCGGTGATCCTGTGGACGGTATTGATGTTCGACGCCTTCCTCGGGCAAGTGCTGGGGATGGATGAAACGGAGCGGCAAGCCGCATGAAAATCCTTCACGTCTTCGACCACACCCTGCCGCTGCATTCCGGCTACACTTTCCGCAGCGCGGCGATCCTGCGCAACCAGCGGAAAATGGGCTGGGATACCTACCACCTGTCCGGCCCCAAGCAATTGAATTGCAACGTGATGGAAGAGGACGCCGACGGCCTGCATTTTTACCGCACGCCGAAACCCACCGGGCTGCTCGCCAAATTGCCCGGCGGCGACCCGTTTGCAGTGATGGGTGCCATTGAGAAGCGTTTGCTGGCAGTGGCGCAAGCCCTGCAGCCGGACGTCATCCACGCGCATTCGCCGGTGCTGGATGCGGTGCCTGCGATCCGCGTCGGCCGTCGGCTGGGCATTCCGGTCGTGTATGAAATCCGCGCGTTCTGGGAGGACGCCGCGGTCGACCACGGCAGCACCCAGGAAGGCAGCCTGCGCTACAAGCTCACCCGTGCGCTCGAAACCTGGGCGGTGAAGCATGCCGACGCCGTCACCGTCATTTGCGAAGGTCTGCGCAATGATCTCGTCGAGCGCGGCATTTCGCCAAACAAGATCACCGTCATCCCCAATGCCGTCGACATCGACAAGTTCGGCGTCGGCGGCAAGCCCGACGCCGAGCTGAAAATGAAGCTCGGTCTCGGCAACAGCCGCGTGCTCGGTTTCATCGGCTCGTTCTACGCCTACGAAGGTCTGGACCTGCTGATTGCCGCGCTGCCGACGGTTCTCAAGCAGATGCCCGACGTGAAAGTGCTGCTGGTCGGCGGCGGGCCACAGGATGCGGCGTTGAAGCGGCAGGTGATGGAGCTCGATCTGAAAGACCGCGTGATCTTCACCGGGCGCGTGCCGCACAGCGACGTGAACCGCTATTACGACCTGATCGATGTGCTGGTGTATGCACGCCACCCGATGCGGCTGACCAACCTGGTTACGCCACTGAAGCCGCTGGAAGCGATGGCGCAGGGACGGTTGATGGTCGCGTCCGACGTTGGCGGCCACAAGGAACTGATCCAGGACGGCAAGACCGGTGTGCTGTTCCATGCGGGCAATGCGGGCGATCTGGCCAGCAAGGTGGTGGCGCTGCTGAAATACGAGCAGGGCTGGGACAGCATGAAGCGGAACGGCCGCCAGTTCGTCGAAACCGAGCGCAACTGGGTAGCCAGCGTGGCGCGCTACCGCAGCGTGTACGGCAGCCTGGTCAAACCCGGGATGGAGGCCGCGCTTGGCTGAGGGGCACACCGCTGCATCCGGCCATATCGACCTGGTCGTGTTCAGCTCGCTCTTCCCCAGCGCGGTACGTCCCGGCGCTGGACTGTTCATCCGCGAACGCATGTTTCGCGTCGCGCAGCATCGGCCGCTCGCCGTCGTCTCGCCACAACCGTGGTTTCCCGGGCAGTCGCTCATTCGCCTGCTGCGTCCCGGCTACCGTCCGCAAGCGCCGGCACTGGAAATCCAGCAGGGCATCCGCGTGTATCACCCGCGTTTTCTGTCGGTGCCCGGCCTGCTGCGCCGGCTCGACGGCTGGTCGATGGCGCTGGCAAGTTTCGGCTTGATGCGACGGCTGAAGCGGCAGGGCGTGCAACTGATCGACGCGCATTTCGCCTATCCTGATGGCGAAGCTGCTACCCGGCTGGGGCGCTGGCTGGGCTTGCCGGCGACCATCACCCTGCGCGGCACCGAAGTGCCGCACAGCAAAAATCCCGTGCTGCGTCCGCGTCTGGTACGCGTGCTAAAAGACGCCGTGCGGGTGTTTTCCGTGTCCGCTTCCCTGCGCCGGCTGGCGATCGAACTCGGTGCTGCCGCGGAAAAAACCGAAGTTGTCGGAAACGGTGTCGACATCGGGCGTTTTCATCCGGTCGACCGCGCCGCCGCGCGCCAAAAATACGGCCTGCCGATGGATGCCAGAATTCTTGTCTCGGTCGGCGCGCTGGTCGAACGCAAGGGCATGCACCGCGTCATCGAGGTCATGCCGGCGCTGCTCGAGCGCCACCCCGACCTGCACTACCTCGTCGTCGGCGGCGTCAGCCCCGAGGGCGACAATCGCACTGAACTCGACGCACTGGTGGCGCGCCTGGGACTGGATGAGCGCGTGCACTTTCTCGGCCCGCTGTCGCCGGACGAACTCAAATGGCCGCTGTCGGCATCCGACGTCTTCGTGCTCGCCACCCGCAACGAAGGCTGGGCCAACGTGTTTCTCGAAGCCATGGCCTGCGGCCTGCCGGTGATCTCAACCGATGTCGGCGGCAACGCCGAAGTGGTGTGCCGCGATGAACTCGGCAGCATCGTGCCGTTCGGTGATGCCGCTGCCCTGCAGCAGGCGCTGGATGCCTCGCTCGACAAGGACTGGGACCGCGCCGCGATCCTCGACTACGCCCAGGCCAATCAGTGGGACAAGCGCGTGGCCCAGTTGCTGGGAGCGTTCGACGTGCTCATCCACAACGCTGCCGCGCAAGCGGAGCTTGCCGTCAAATGAGCGTCCCGGCCTGGTTCGCCCGCGGCGTTTACCGCGCACAGGAAGCGGCGATGCATCGCCCCACCTTCGCCATGCTCGCCGAGCTCGAGCGCACGCAATGGCTGTCGCGCGAAGGCGTCGAAGCGTATCAGGCACAGCGCCTCAACAGGCTGCTGGCCAGCGCGCTGGCGCACAGCCCCTGGCACGCGGACCGGCTGCGGGCTGCCGAGCTGGGGGACGCCATCGAGGCCGGTGCGGTCGCGCTGGCCGACCTGCAGCGTCTGCCGACCATGGGCAAGCGTGATGCCCGTGACAACGTCGAACAACTGGTGTGGCGCGGCGTGCCCGGTGGCGTGTTCCAGTACACCACCGGCGGCTCCAGCGGTGAGCCGCTGATCTTCTATTTCGGCCGCGCGCGTCAGGCTTCCGATGCGGCGGGTCGCATGCGTGCACGGCGCTGGTGGGGCGTGCAGCCAGGCGAGCGCGAGGCCTATCTGTGGGGCGCGCCGGTCGAGCTCAACAAGACCGACCGCATCAAGACCCTGCGCGACCGGCTGGTCAACCAGCTGGTGCTGAACGCCTTTGCCATGTCGCCCGGGTGCATGGACGATTATCTGGATGCCCTGCAGGCATGGCAGCCGAAGTGCCTGTACGGCTACGCCTCCAGCATGGCCCTGCTGGCGGCCCATGCCGAGGCGCGCCAGCGTACCCTGCGTTTGCCGCAGCTGCGCGTGGTGTGCACGACCGGCGAGCCGCTGTATCCGCACCAGCGCGAGATCATCACCCGGGTCTTCGGCGCGCCGGTGGCGAACGAATTCGGCAGCCGCGACATCGGCTTTACCGCGCACGAGGCGCCAGGCGGGCAGATGCTGCTGATGAGCGAAAGCCACATCATCGAAGTGCTGGACCAGGCCGGACGGCCGGTGGCCCCGGGTGACGCGGGCGAGGCCGTGGTTACCGGCCTGACTTCAGGGGCTCAGCCCTTCATCCGCTATCGAACCGGAGACGTGTTGCGGCTTTCCAGCGAGCCGGCCACCGGCGGGCAGGGCCTGCATGTCCTCGCCGAGGTGACTGGGCGCCAGACCGATTTCGTCGTCGCCGCAGACGGCCGCATCATGCATGCGCTAGCGGTGATTTATGTATTGCGCGCCGTGCCGGGCATCGCGCAGTTCAAGTGCATCCAGCATGCGCTGGACCGCATGGAAGTGCAGATCGTGCCGACTGTCGACTGGAACGAGGCTGCCCGCAATGCCGTGGTGGCGGGCTTGCGGACCCGTCTGGGCGAAGCGCTCAGGGTGGAGTTGCGCATGCTGGACGATATTCCTCCCGAAGCATCCGGCAAGCATCGCTACGTGGTCAGCCATGTCCCGCTTGCCGAAAGCCTGAAGCAGGCTGCAGCATGAACCCGAATTGAACCGAGCCTGATCATGAAATCTTCTTCCCTCATTCAGCTTCCCCTCCGATACAAGCCATGGCAGGGGCGCAACCTGCGTCTGGTGATGCAGGACATCGCCGGAACCGCCCGGCAGTCGGAGCACGACCATCGCACCCATCTGCGCGGCGCCATCGACTGGCTGTGCCGCGCGCAGGATGTGCGCAAGCACAAGCCCGACGCGGGCGGGGTCGCCGCAGGCTGGAGTTTCGAGGACGGCTGGCTGCCCAGCTATCCCGAGACCACCGGCTACATCATCGAGACCTTCATCGCTGCGGCGCAATACCTCGACCGGCCCGAACTGATCGAGCGCGCCCGGAAGATGATCGACTGGGAGCTCTCGCTGCAGACCGCCGACGGCGCATTCCCAGGCCATTTTGGCGAGCCCGGCAGCCACCCTGTCATTTTCAACCAGGGCCAGATCATGCATGGCATGGTGGCGGGTTTTACGTCGCTCAATCGCCAGGACTGCCTGGAAGCGGGGGTGCGCGCCGGCCACTGGCTGGTGGCGCAGCAGGACGAAGACGGCTGCTACCGCAAGTTCGAGCACAACGGCGTGCCGCATGTCTACAACACCCGCGCCATCTGGGCACTGGCAGCCATGGGGGTGGTGGCGAACGAACCCGATTTCCTGGCGGCGGCGCGGCGCAATCTCGACTGGGCGCTGAGCCAGCAGACCCCCAGCGGCTGGTTTGCCACCAATGCCTTTGTACCGGGACGGCATCCCTTTACCCACACCATCGCCTATGCGATTCGCGGCTTCATTGAAGTCGCCGTTCTGCTGGGCGAGGAGCGCTATCTGAAGGCAGCCGAAAAGGCGGCCCGCGGCCTGATGGCAAAACAGCGCAGCGATGGCTGGCTTGCCGGGACTTACGACGACGGCTGGACCCCGACGGCGAGCTACGCCTGCGTCACCGGCGTCGCACAGATGGCCCTCTGCTGGCTGCGGCTGGCCCAGATCAGCGGCGACAAGGACTACCGGGATGCCGCCTGGCGCGCGATTGCCTACGTCAAGCACACCCAGCGGCTGGAAGACGACGACGCCATCGTACGTGGCGCCATCCCCGGTTCGGCACCGATCTGGGGCGCCTATTCGCGCTTTGAGTTCCCCAACTGGGCGTCCAAGTTCTTCGCCGATGCGCTGATCATGGACATGGCCAATGTGGCCGTGCCGCCGGTTCCTGCTGCAGCCAAAGGGCTGCGGCGATGAGCCGCCTGCGGCTGATGATCCTGTGCGGGCGCAGCGCCCGCCATCTGCACGTCGCCAATACCCTGTGCCGTGCGGGGGAGGCACTGGCCATCGTGCAGGAAACCGGCGGCGAGTGGAACCTGAAGAAAACTCTGAAAAAGCTCCGTCCCGACAACCTCTTCCGCAAGGTCTGGCGCTGGCTGCGCGACCGCCGCCGCTACACCGGCAATCCCGAGGCCAAATTCTTTTTCCCGGACGGCGAACCGCGGCTCGACCACCCCGAACGGGTGCGCGAAGTCCCGCACATCAACCACCCCGATGTGGTGAAGCTGGCACGTGACCTTCAGCCTGACTTGATCTGCGTGTTCGGCACTTCCCTGATTCGCGGAGATCTGCTGAATGAAGGACGCCTCGGCATCGTCAACCTGCATGGCGGACTGTCGCCCGAATATCGCGGAGCCGACTGCACCTTCTGGGCGCTCTACAATGGCGAACCGGAAAAGGTCGGCTGTACCCTGCATTACATCGATGCAGGCATCGACACCGGACGCCTGATCGCGCACATCAGCCCCGAGGTCCGCGAAGGCGACAGCGAATTGGTGCTGTTCTGGCGCGCGGTTCGGGACAGCGCCGAGGTCTATGCCGAAGCCGTTGAACGACTCGGGCAAGGCGAACGGCTGGGCGCAGTGCAGCCAGGCAAAGGCCGGTTGTACCAGGTCAAGGATCGCGGTCTGCGCCAGGAACAAAAGCTGGCCGCACGGCTGGCTTCCGGCATGCTCAAAGGCATGTCCCTGCCGCGCAGGGTTTGCTGGTTTGCGAATGAAACAGTCAAGGAGCAGAGCACATGAGAGACCTGCTCGTCACGGGCATTTTTTTCGGGGTGCTGCCCTTCATTTTCAAGCGTCCATGGGTCGGCATTCTTTTGTGGTGCTGGCTGGGTTACATGAACCCGCACCGCCAGGCCTGGGGATTTGCCTACGATTTCCCCTTCGCGTCCATCTGCGCCATTGTCACCATCATGGCTTTCCTGTTCTCGAAAGAGAAAAAGGAAATGGTCTGGACGCGCGAGACGGTGTTGCTGCTGATGTTCATTGGCTGGATGTTCATCACGACAGTGTTTGCGTTCTATTCGGAACTCGCATGGCTGCAATGGAACAAGGTCTGGAAAATCCAGCTCATGATTTTCCTCACGGTCATGATCATCAAGGAGCGCCAGCACCTGCACTGGATGATCTGGGTCATTGCCCTGTCATTGGGTTATTACGGGGTCAAGGGCGGCATATTCACCATTGTTCATGGGGGCTCTTTCCGGGTTCAGGGGCCGACCGGGACCTTTTTTTCCGGCAACAATGAGATGGCGCTGGTGCTGGCCATGCTCATCCCCCTGATCCGCTATCTGCACCTGCAGGAACCCCGCAAATGGGTTCGCCTGGGCCTTGCTTCGGCCATGGTGCTGTCGGGCGTTGCCGCCATTGGCAGCCAGTCGCGCGGTGGGCTGATTGCAATGGCGGCCATGGGCCTGTTCCTGTGGTTGAAGAGCCGGCACAAGTTCGTCATGGGTTTCTACATGGTCATCGCAGTCGCGATCGTGGCAGCAGTCATGCCGCAGGAATGGTACGACCGCATGAGCACCATCAAAACCTACCAGGAAGACGAGTCGGCGCTGGGCCGCATCAACGCCTGGCATACCGCGTTCAATGTGGCGAAGGGTCGGGTGACCGGCGGCGGTTTCGAGATGTTCCAGGCACCGACCTTCCGGCAATACGCCCCCGATCCTTTCCGTGTACACGACGTGCATAGCATCTACTTCGAGGTGATGGGCGAGCATGGCTTCATCGGGCTTGGCATGTTCATCCTGCTGGCGGTGTTTGCCTGGATACGCGCCAACCAGGTAATACGCGAATGCAAGAATGACCCGCAGCGAAAATGGGCAGCCGACCTCGCAGCGATGATCCAGGTCAGCCTGGTCGGTTATGGGGCCGGCGGCGCCTTCCTCGGGTTGGCTTATTTCGACCTGACCTATCACCTGATGATCATTCTGATCCTGGTGGCGAAGTTCTCGGGTGTGCTGGAAAAACCCGCATACATACCGGCGAAATCAGCTTTTGTGCGTCCCGCCGCCCGCGTGGAGAACAAATAGGTGGGGTGTTCCTGCGATTGATCGCCTGGTTAGTGTTCGTTCGCCTGCAGCCACTGCTCCAGCATCATCATCACCCAGATCATCACCCCGTAATAACTGGCATGCGGGCCGCGCTGCATGGCCAGCATGTGGTCGAGATAAGCGGGCTGGATCCAGCCGCGCTGTTTGAAAGCCATCAGGCTGGCTTCGACCTGATCGCCGAGCGGTGCATACTCGTTGCTCCACACCCCGAACGGCAGGCCGAAGCCGTGCTTGCTCTTGTTGATGATCTTTTCCGGAAGCAGGTCGCGTAAGGCTTCCTTGAAGAACCAGCGCAGTTTCTGTCCGCGCACCTTGAAATCCACCGGAAGATGATTGGCAAAGGCCACCATGCGGTCGTCCAGCAAGGGATAGCTCACCTCGACACCCGCTGCCTCGGTCATCGTGCCCACCTTGCGCAGGTCGTTGTCGGCAAGCGTGAACTTCAGGTCCACGTGCATCATGCGGTTGATGTAATGGTCCGAAAGCGTGCGCTGGTAGACCTCGGTCAGCGCTGCGTCGGCTGACGAAGGGTCGACGGCATTGATGAAGTCGGCGGCAAAAATCTGGTCCAGCGGGGTGCGGTGCAGGAAGTTGTAGCTTTCCAGCCGCAGCGGCAGGCCGATCTTGGCCTGGGTAACATAGCTTCTCAACTTGGTGAGCGGAAACTGGTTCGACAGCCCCGGCAGATGCGTCAGCGGCTCGATCACGCCGCGCCGCAGCAGTGCGGGCAGGTGGGCGTAGGCCTCGAACAGGCGCTGTTTGGCGTAGCGTGCGTTGCCGCCGAATATTTCATCGCCGCCATCGCCGGCGAACATGTGCCCGAATCCTGCTTCGCGTGCGGCCTTGGCGCAGAAATAGGTTGGTACCGCCGAAGCGTTGCCGAACGGCTCGTCGTATTCGCGCGCGATGATGGGAACCGCGCTGACGATGTCGGCCGGCTTCAGGTAGTACTCGCGGCTGTTGCTGCCGTAGCGCCCGGCGGCACAGCGGGCGTATTCCATCTCGTCGAAACCGGCGGCGTCAAAACCGATGGAGAAGGTGTCGACCGGCGCGCCGCGCGCGGCGGTCAGCGCGCCGACCACGGTCGAACTGTCGGTGCCGCCAGACAGGAAAGCAGCAGTGGCAGGGGCATCGGCATCGCGCACGGACTGATCCAGCAGACTGCGGAAGGTGCGGCGGTGAGTATCGAAATCGGCATCGACCGGGCTGTAGTCGGCCTGCCAGTAAAAGCCGGTGCGGACCTGGCCGTTTTTCAGCGTGACGTATTGTCCGGGCAGCAGTTTGCGCACGCCCTGGTAAATGCTGCGGGGTGCGGGAATGGCGTGGAAATACAGGTAGTCGTAAATCGCCTGCGGATCGATGACACGTCCTGCAGCGGGATGGGCCGCCACGCTTTGCACGCTGCTGCCGAACACCAGCTGGCCGCCGTGCTTGGCGTAACACAGGCGCTCGGCGCCCACCCGGTCGAGCGCCAGGAAGGCTTGTTTCTTCAGGGGTTCGAGCACGGCAAAGGCGAAGTTGCCCTGCATCAGGGTCGGCAGTTTTTCGCCAAAACGCACCCAGCCATGCGCCGCCGCCGTGGCGGGACTCTGGTCGCGTGCGATGAAGGCCAGTTCGTCATTCAGAAAGCGCGGGCGCCCGTATAGCGCTGCGGCCAGCCCGTTCTCGACGTGAATGTCGGCCTTGCCGAAGCGTGAGCAACCCGCCACGCCCAGGAGCTGACTGCTGTGTTCGTGCAGCAGTCCTTCCGGCGACAGCTTGGCTGCCTGCCCCATGTGCTTGATCAAATCCTGATGCGCGCCGTGGTCGCCCAGCCAGCCAAAAATGCCATCCATGGTGTCGTGTGCCAGAGTGATGCGAGATAATGAACACTGATATTAACGGGCTTGCCGGTCTGGCACGAATCCTGTTTGTCGAACCCGCGACCCTTTGCCATGTTGTCAGAAAGCCAAGTCTTTGAGTGAATTCCTGGAAAAAGTAAGCAAAACGCTTGCCTGGCACGCACGCCGCCTTCAGCGTGAGCTGCGCAGCGCCCGCTGGGCGCTGACGCATCCGCCTGCGCAACGACCGGTCATTGTGGTCGGCTGTTCGCGTGCGGGCACCACCCTGGTCTACAAGACCTTGTCCGAATCGCAGGAGATCGGCAGCCTGCAACGCGAAACCCACGATTACTGGACCGGCCTGCATCCGCTGGCTGACAAGGACTGGAATACCCATGCACTGGATGCGAGCGATGCCAGTGATCGCGACCGCGATAGCGTAAGCCGCTATTTTTACAGATGGACAGGGCAGCATCGCTGGGTCGACAAGAACAACCAGAACGGCCTGTGCGTTCCCTATCTGCAGGCGCTGTTTCCCGACGCCGTGTTCGTCTTCGTCAAGCGCAGCCCCGGCGACAACCTCAATTCGCTGATCGAGGGCTGGAGGAAGCCTGACGAATTCGCCACCTGGTCGAACGGCCTGCCGGCGACGGTGGCGGTGGAGAACGGGCAACTCCATCAGTGGTGCTTCTTCCTCGCCGAGGGCTGGCGCAATTATCTGCACGCACCGGTCGAGGACGTTGCCGCGTTCCAGTACACCGCCATCAATCAGGCGATCCTCGACGCCAAGGCGAAGGTTCCTGCAGGGCAATGGGTCGAGGTGTTCTACGAGGATTTCCTGCGCGATCCCGTCGCCACCTTCAGCCAGGTGTTCGAAGGCTGCGGCCTGCGCTTTGATTCACGTCTGCAGGCGCATTGCGCCGAGGTGCTCGACATCCCCTATAACGCCTTCTCCGAAATCCGCCTGGACAAATGGAAGGACGGCCGCAACCGCGGCAAGATCGAGCGCGTGCTGCCGCAGGTGGCCGACGTGGCCGCCCGGATGGGATATTGATGACGGTGTTGGCGCTTGCTCTCGCGATGCTGCTGGTATTGTGGGCAAGCGTGCTGCTGGCTTTTGCCCCCCCGCTGCTTGCGCGCTGGCGCGAACCGGTTCTGAAATTTCCCGTACTTATCATCGAAAGCGACGACTGGGGCGCCGGCCCTCTGGCCCAGGCCGGCGCGCTGAGGCGCCTGTCCGACACCCTGCAGCGTATCCGCGACTGCCGTGGCCGGCCGGCGGTGATGACGCTGGGCGTGGTGCTGGAGGTTCCGGACGGCGAGCGGATTGCCGCGGCCGGCTGCACCGAATACCACGGGCTGCCCCTTGCCGACCCCCGCTTCGATGCCGTGCGCGCTGCCATGGCCTCAGGGGTTGAAGCAGGCGTGTTTGCTCCGCAACTGCATGGCCAGTGCCACTACTGGCCAGCGACGCTGCTGGCTGCAGCCAGAACGGACCCCGCTGTGCGCGACTGGCTCACCTCACCCGAACCTGCTTCGACCGAAACCCTGCCTTCCCCTCTGCAAAGCCGCTGGGTCGATGCATCCAGCCTGCCGTCGCGCCCGGTTGACCCGGCCGATATACAGCAAGCCGCAGCCCGTGAAGCGGCCGACTATGCGGCGATATTCGGGCAGGCACCGGCAACGGCGGTGGCAACGACTTTTGTCTGGAACGACGTGGTCGAAGCGGCCTGGGCGCAGGCCGGAGTCGACGTCATCATCACGCCTGGGCGTCGCGCCACCTGCCGCAACGCGGCCGGCCAGCCCGCCTGCGTCGATGCAGCGATGCTGACAGGTGAGCATTCGCTCGCGGGGCAAACCTATCTGGTGCGCGACGTGTACTTCGAGCCTGCGCTGGGCCATGTCCCGCAGCGTCTGCTGGACGGCCTGCTTGCGCGCACCCGGCAAGGCCGCGCCTGCCTGGTGGAGACCCATCGCTTCAATTTTCTGCAGGCGCCGGACGCCAGCCTGGCCACCCTTGAAACCGGGTTGAACGCTGCCCTTGCAAGCTGCCCGAACGTGCGCTTTGTGTCTCCGCTTGAACTGGCACACGCGGTCCGGGCGCGCAACCCGGACTGGCTCGAAACCCGGCTGATGCCCTGTCTCGTCGCCTGGCGCGCCCGCCTGGAGGAGGTCCCGGGGTTTCGCCGGGTGGCACGACTCACTGGCCTGGCGCTGCCACTGGCCTTGCTGGGGCGGGCAGCATGAACCCGCGCTTCTCGGTCGTCATCCCTGCATTCAACGCTGCGGCGACGCTGGCCCGCGCGATCGGATCCGTGCGTGCGCAAAGCTGGCCGGCGCACGAAATCATCGTGGTCGATGACGGATCGACCGATGCCACGGCTGAAGTCGCACGCCAGTCTGGCGAGGCGGTGCGGCTGATCCGGCAGAAAAACTGCGGCGTATCGGTGGCTCGCAATGCGGGTGCGGCTGCGGCGACCGGCGAGTGGCTGGCGTTTCTGGATGCCGACGACTGGTACGCCCCGGACCGGCTGAAGCTTCACGCAGAATGGATTACGGATGATCCAGGGCTGGATTTCTTGACGGGCGACTACGAGTACCGTGACGATGCCGGCAGCCTGCTCGGAACCTCGATGGCGCAGCATGCGTCCGGCCGCTTGCTGCTGGCCAAGGCCGCTGGCGCAACGCGTGTGTTGATGGAGACACCGTCCGAACTGGCCGCGTTCGTCGCTGACCATTTCGGCGACACGCACACCCTCTCGGTGCCGCGTGCCCGTTTTGTCGAACTGGGCGGCTACCCCACCGGCTTCAAGGTGTGCGAAGACGTGCATTTCCTCACCCGTCTGGTGGCCAGGAGCCGCCGTATCGGCGTGGTGTGTCAAAGCCTCGGTGCATACGTCATCCATGGCGGCAGCGCCACCCGGCGCGACCCTGTGGCGGCGCAGCGCGAAAACGTGCGTACGCTGACCGACCTTGCACGGCTGGCCGACAATTTCCCGGCGTCTGTCAGGCAGGGCGTGGCGGCCCGCATGCATGGCGCCCGCTACAACCTCGGCTGCGCATTGAGCAAAAGTGGACAGCACGTCGCTGCTGCAAAGGCTGTGCTGCCTTCACTTGCTGCAAGGCCTGGCTGGCAGACTCTGCGCGATGTGCTGTCGATGCTGAAAGGATGAACGCTTGAATCGCCTTCTCGTCCTCACCGAGCTCTTCCTGCCCACCAAGGGCGGCACCGCCGTGTGGGCGGCTGAGGTCTACAAACGCCTCGGCGGCAAGGAAATCCACATCGTCACTGCAGACGTGCCGGGTGCAGCAGCAGTCGACGCCGTCCATCCCAACACCATCCATCGCCTCAACCTCAAGCGGGTGCCCTGGCTGCGTCCCGAGTCGCTGGCGATGTATGCGCGCTTCTTCATCAAGTCGCTGGCGCTAGCGCTCACCCGCCGCTTCGATGCCATCCATGCCTTTCGTGCATTGCCAGAAGGTCTGGTGGCATGGGCGGTGGCACGTCTGACCTTTCGCCCCGTCGTCATCTACGCTCATGGCGAGGAACTCACCACCTGGGGGCGGGGCGGCAAGTACAAGACCATGCGCTTCGCCCTGCGCCATGCTGATCGCGTCATCGCAAACAGTGAACACACGCGCGATACGCTGTTGGATATGGGAATCGATGCGGCGCGGATTGCGATCATCTATCCGGGTGTCGATGTAACGGTGTTCAGACCGGGGCTGGATACCGCCGGCCTGCGCGAGAGCCTGGACATCGGTCCCCACGACAGGCTGGTGTTCTCGGTGGGGCGACTGTCGCGGCGCAAGGGTTTCGACCAGATGGTCCGTGCTGTGGCGCAGCTGCGCGACGAAGGGCTGGCGCTGCGCTATGTCATTGCAGGCGTTGGCGAGGACGCCGACTACCTCGATAGCCTGATCGAGGAACATAATGTACAAAGCGTCGTCCACCGGATTGGTGCGGTGAGCGAGGCCGATTTGCCGCGCTGGATGAATGTCTGTGATGTATTTGCCATGCCAAACCGCGAGATCAATGGCGACAATGAGGGCTTCGGCATGGTGTTCATCGAGGCGGCCGCGTGCGGCAAAGCGAGTTTGGCTGGCAATGCCGGCGGCACGGGTTCCGCGGTGATTGATGGCGAAACCGGACTCAGAATAGAAGGCACGCACATCAGCGCCATCGCAAACGGGCTGGCGAGATTGCTCACTGACGAGGGTGAACGTATGGGAATGGCTGCAATCGAACGGACGCAGCGCGAATTTGCCTGGGAGAAAGTGGCGGAAAAAACCTCCGCCCTGAACCGGGCTCAACAGAGGAGCAGATCATGAAATTCATCCTGTTGGCCCTGGCGGGGGTGCTGGCTGCCGATCCGGCTTTTGCCCTGCAATGGGGCAGAACCGCAGCAGAGGATGCCATGTGCAGTGCGCAAATTGCGGGCCGCGACAAGTCTGACAAGCAAAACTGGGGACATATGCATCATTACTGCGATGGCCTGCGTTTCTACAACCGGGCTTTGTCGAGCACTCGCGATCGCAATGATTTCAACTTCAATATCAAGGAATCGTTGGACGGGTTCGATTACGTCCTGTCGCATACATCGAAGGATTTTGGCATGCGGCCAGAAGTCATCGCTGGCAAGGCGAGAACCCTCGCGCTTGCCGGGCACAAGGGTGCGGCGGTCAGCCTTTACACAGGCGTTGTTCAGCAGACTCCCAAGTATGTCCCGGCTTATCTTTACCTTGCAGACTACTATGCGTCGAGTGACCGCAAAAAGGCACTCAGCCTCGTCAGCGATGGCTTGCGCCACAATCCCGGCACCAAGAGTCTGCAAAGGCGATATCAGGAACTGGGCGGAAAACTCCCATACCCTGAACCGCTGGTCCAGGCAGCGCCGGCTGTGACTACACCCCCACCAGCGGAGGCACCGGTAGCCGCAGCGGAGGCCTCAGCCGAAGTGGGTTCGGCTGAGAAAATGGTCACAGAGCCCGCCGCCGAAAAGCCCAAGATCGGTTCTCCGACAAACCCCTACTGCCGCTTCTGCCCCGACTGAGCGCCTGGCAGGCATCAACTCAGGTCCGGACGAAGGCCTGCAGCTTTTCCCAAAGTTCCGTGGTCAAGTCGGGATGGGATGCCGCGATATCGTGCTGGCACGAGGGGTCGGTTTCCAGATCGAAAAGCCTGAGCGCGTGTCCCCCCTCCAGGGGCTGATAAACCAGCTTCCAGCGGCCCCGCCGAATCATGCGATCCTTCGCTGCCATGATGCTTTCGCAATACGCCGGTTTGATCCCCAGTGTGCCGCGGTCGCGGTCCGGCACATCGATCAGTTCCAGCAAATCGGGATAGCGAAGATGCGTGTCAGGCAGGCCTGGAATGTCGGTGATCCAGATGCCGGTTTCGTTGAACGCGTCTAGTTCCGGGCAGGCAGCGCCCCCCGTCAGGCAGGTCGCGAGAGACACGCCGTCCATATTGCCTGATGGTGGCGCATCGACCAGTTCGAGCAGGGTGGGCGCAATGTCGATCGAGCGCACGACGGCGTCGATCCTGCCCTGTGCCGGTTTGCGCGGGTCGCGGATCACCAGTGGGATGCGCGGGCTGGCTTCACCCACCGCGGAATTGCCTTGTCCCCAGCTGTCGTGTTCGAAAAATCCCATGCCGTGATCCGAGTAGACGACGACGATCGTGTTTTCTGCGAGTCCGCAGGCTTCTAGATGGGCGAGCATCTTGCCGACTTCATCGTCGAATTCCGCCACGCAGCCGTCGTAGAGATCGATGATCTGGTCAAGATCGAATTCCTCCCTGGGCGCGCCCTGCCTGCGAAGAATCTCGAAGGGGTCGGTCAGCCGTGCCATCGCAAACTTGGATTCGCCTTGGTAGGTCGGGTCAGCGAAGCGCACATACCATGGCCATTCCGAAGCAAAGGGAGGATGCGTGGTGGAATAGAACACATTGAGGAAGAACGGCGCGCTGTCTGCCGCCAGGCGCGAGACGAGGCGGCGGGCACGTTTGCCGATGGGTTGGGTGAGGGGGACCCCGCCCAGATAGTAGAGCTCCGGCAGCATCAGGCGGCCCAGGCGGTTGTGGGTGAACAGCGACAGATATAGGCGCAGGTCCTTTGGCCCCTGGCGGATCAGATACTTCAGATTCCACTGGTCTTCCGGCAGATCGGTGTGGTCGAAACCGAATGAGAACTTTCCCATGTCTCCGCCGCACCAGTCCGACAATGCCGCAGTACGATAGCCTTGGGTCTTCAGCAGCTGCGGCAATGCGTCCACCTTGAGACGGGTTTCTTCATCAGGAACGAAATTGTCGCGGATGCCGTGGGTGTGCGGCCAGGTCCCGGTCAGCATCGAGATCAGGCTGGGCGCCGTGCGCGCGCAGGGCACATAACAGTTGGCGAACAGCGTGCCGGCTGCGGCCAGCGAATCGATGTTCGGCGTTAGCGCGCGGCGGTAGCCCAGGGCACCCAGGCGATCGGCGCGCAGCGTATCGGATCCGATCATCAGGATGTTGGGCGGCGCATCCGCTGCACGCGCCTGCGGCTTGCCTGGCGCGCGCGCCTGAGGTTGCCAGCCTATCGAGACGATCGTGCCGACCATAAACAGCATGGCTGCCCATAACGCTATCAGGTCGCCGATTCGGTTCTCCCGTGCGAGTTGCCAGGAGGCGGCCGCGAACAGCACCCCGGTCAGACTTATTACCCCCCATTGCAGGCCTGCGATCCGGGCCGGGGTCATCCACTGCCAGAGTTGGTAGAGTCTGCTCATGCGGTAATGCATCGAGGCCACCAGCAAGCCCGGATTGAAGCGAAGCTTGCGGATAAACTGCAGCGAGAAGGCACCCAGTACCCCGAGGATGGCGGCAATGAAGGCCAGACCCGACGACCACGTTGCGCCGAGTGCCGTGTTGAGCATGAAGTACAGCAATACCCCCGCGCCACCGGTGAAAAGCATCAGGATAAGAGTCCAGGCGGTTAGCCGTGCCAGCGCATACAGGGTGTAGCGACGGAAGTGGGTGAGAATTTCCTTGCGAATGCGTGGCCCGGTCTGGGAGAAATCGAGCAGAGATTTGACAAGCAGCGCGGTCGAGCCCAGCACCGCCACACCCAGGGCGGGTAACAGGCCGGACCACTTGGACTGACCGCTGGCGAACCAGGCAATCAGGCCGCTGGCAAGGGTGAGGAGCACCAGGATTTCGATGCCCAGCATGCTGCGGTCGGGCGGCAGGCGATCCTGGGTCTGCCTGGACTGGTTTCGAAGTTGCTCGAAGGCGCCGGTCAGTTCACCCAGGCTGGCCGCGAATCTGACGAGATAGAAAAAACGTCGGTCTGCCTGTTGCGTGAACAAGGCGCTGCCAAGGTGTTCGAGTATTTTCCTGAACATGTAGAGACGAGGCCGGGGCGCGTCCTGGCGAATCAGGAGATTGGCACGTGTGCGCAGGAAGCTTTTGCGCAGGGTGTAAGACGCGCTCATCCGCTTGGCATCAATCGCATGCAGTTGCCGAACACTGGGCAGATAGCGGATGGAAAACCCTTTGCCCACCGCGCGCATCAGAAAATCGTGATCTTCCCCGCCCGCGAGGTTATGACCGGTCGGGCCCAGGCCCACTGAAAACAGGCCGGCTGCATCAAAGACCAGTCGCCGCACAACGATGTTTCCTCCGCTGGGATAACGGTCCTGGGGCGCGATCACGATGGAATGGCGTCCCAGATCGAACTCAGGGAATGGGCGGATGGGAATGGCGTAATCACCCTGCGTGTGGACCCAGGATGGCTCGCTGCCATCCCAGGCAGGCCAAATTCGCCCACAGTAGATGGCCTCGTCCGGATAGGCGTCCATTCCATTGAGCAGGTTGCCCAGGAAGCCTGTCTCGACCTTCTGGTCGTCATCGATAAAGCAAAGCACGTCATGCGGACAGTGAGCGATGGCGGCATTCAGCGCATGCGATTTTCCGGCTTTCGGCTCTTCGATCCATGAGAGCTTCAGGGCGTCCTGCGGGTGGGCTGCCTTGAAATCAGCCAGCCGTTCCAGGGTGTCGTCGCTACAGTTGTTGGCCACCACGACGATGTCAACGCATTCCTGACCAGCGTAGCCACACGCATACAGGGAAGTCAGCGTCTGGGTCAGCGAGGCACTGCGGTTGTAGGTGCAGATGACGACTGCGAGCCGGTTGCTGGTCGACATGGATTCAACCCGGTCCAGCGCGTCCGTGCTTGCGGAGCACGGTCAGCCATTCCTTGATGTGTTCACCCTCGGTTCGCATGTCCCATCGGTGGCCGGTTCGCCGAAAAGGATAGACGCCCTTTTCCACTGCCCAGATCAGGTCGTCCAGATAGCGCACGTAATTTTCGTCATGGCGCCACGGATGGATTGTCCAGTGATCGAGTGTCGTCAGATTCCACTGCTCGTACCCTTTTTGCCTGAAGGTATGAGTCAGGCTGTTTTCCAGGGGCTCGCCCGGCTTTGCTTGCAAGAGCGGCAAGCAGGCTTTGAACTTGGCCATATCCATCAGAAAGTAGCGGGTCGAGGTGAAATCCACTCGCCGCCATTTCTCCTTGGGTGCGGTCTCGAAAGAATGCCCGGTCAGCTTCTCCAGCCAGTTTCTGGCTTGGGGTGGCCCGGCGCGCGGGCAGGTAACGATGACATGCGGCTCCTGCCGCATCAGCGCAATGCCTTCCGCGATCCACGAACCCACGCCTGCGCGATGGAACAGCATGTCGGAATCTGCGTGGAATGCATAGTCGCCCTGGCACCGGTCAAGTGCGTAGAGGTATTGGTAAATGGGCGCACCGGAGAAATCCTTCAGATCGATTTTCTCGCACCCGAAATAGGTGCGCAGAATGCGCTGCTGCTCTTCTGCTGTCCAGGGAATGACGTCCACCCGGTCGATGACGTTGTCATCCAGAAGTCGCTGGAGGATTGCCTCGATCGCATTCCGGCTGCCTTGAATGCGTTCAGCGTACTTTCCCTCCTGGCTGCCGGGATCGTACGCAACGAGCCGTTCGGAGAAGGGATGATTCAACGCGGGCAGCATATGCCGCAGCGTCGCCTCCAGAAAGGGCGCGTCGGAGTTGCAGACGTTGATGGTGAAGCTGACGTTGGAAGTGGCCGATGGCATGAAATTTCCTGGCAGCGAAAGTTATTTCTCGATGGGTGTGTGTGTGGGCTTCGGTGAGCGCTTGATGCGCTTGACAATATCCCGCGCACCCTCTGGCATGGCACAGTATGCGTACTTTACCCAGGAGGGAAGATCGGCCGGGCGGTACGTGACTGCCCTTGCAAAAAGCGCGCGTGCCGTCGCGTAATCATGCAGGTAATACATGGTGTAGTTTGCAGCGCTTCTGCACATGCCATGCATGCGATTACGGAATGGCCTGGACGGCACACGGCGCCTGGCTTCCGGGAATCGATCCAGTATTGAGTCCAGCGCTTTGAGGCGGATCATCAACATCCTGTATCCTTGGTTGGACTGCTGCCCCGGATGGGCACGCCAATATCCGACTATGGTTTGCAGGTGCCCAACGGGATAGCGCAAAGCAATGCGCAACCACAGCTCATAGTCGTCTACGCCCGGCAGGCTTGCATCGAAAGGACCCACGTCATCGAGGACCTCGCGCGGAATCATGGTCGTCAGTGGCTGAATGTCGTTCGAGATGAATATCTCCGCAAACACGTCGCGCACCTCTATCGGCGCGTCCGGGTTGTCGAATCGTTCTGCCGGGAGCTCACGGTAAGCAGGCAGCAGTTCTCCCTGCGGGTCGATACGCGCGTAGCGTGCGTGCATCAAGCCTACTTCCGGATGCGCCTGGATTGCGGCCACCTGGTATTCCAGCTTGTGTGGCAACCAGACGTCGTCCTGATCCAGAAAAGCGATCAATTCACCCTTCGCCATGGTCAGGGCCCGATTGCGGCTCGCTGCGACGCCACCATTCTGCTCATTCCGTACAAACCTTACGCGTCCGTCTGACAGATAGTGTTCGATGACAGATACGGACCCATCAGACGAGCAGTCGTCCACGATGACGAGTTCCAGATTCGCGTACGACTGTCGGAGTGCGCTTTCAATGGCCGCGGAAAGGTAAGCTCCGCCGTTGTAAACGGCCATGATGACCGTTACTAATGGATGCGTTGTGCCTTGAGCAGTTTTCATGGTGGATGCACCGTTACAGTAGGAGAGGGGTCATGGGCAGGCACTCACGGTCGCCGCGCCTCCCAAAGCCCAAGAAAGGTCCCGAGAAAATGGCACACGACCATCTCCCGGTTGAAGGCCTCGTCACTTGACTGGGTGAGGTGTCCGACAGGCACGCGCATCACTGCCCGAAGAAACTGCGGCACCATATATAACGGTATGTTGCACACGCGCCGCTCCCCGGCCACCCCGCGACTTATTGCCAGATTCTTGCTTGTCTGCATCCGCCATCGCCGAAAATAGCGCTTGGTCAGCCGAAAGCTCTCCACCTTGTGGTGCACTCTCGATCTGCCCAGAAAAACCGCCTTGCATCCGGCATTGAGAATACGCTCGAACATCTCGCCGTCCTCGCCGCTGGCGAGCACCTTGCCCTTGCGGCCTCGGCTGGTGTCGAACAGTCCCGCCCGGTCGAACACTGCTTTGCGGAACGCCATGTTTGCGCCGAAAGGTGCCTGGCTCGGCTCGCTGATGATGTAGTCGTCGCTGCGATCCGTGCGAACTGCCAGGAAACCGTAGAACCGTTCGGTCAGCCAGGCAGGAGGAACCGTTTCCCATATCGGTGCGATATACCCCCCGCAGGCATCGGCCTGGTGCCTGGCCAATCCATCGAGCGTGGTTTCCAGCCACTCGGGTTCGGGCAGCACGTCGTCATCTGTGAACAGGATGACTTCGCCGGTCGCCTCGGCGATGCCGCGATTGCGTGCGTGTGACAGCCCTTGCGCAGACTCGAACACGTAGCGCAGGCGTGGCCAGTCGCGCTGGGCCGCTTCGACAACCTGGCGGGTGTGATCGCGCGAATTGTTGTCCACCACCAGGACTTCCCATTGAAGGTCCGGCGGGGCCTTCAGTGCAGCGAGCGCAGCGAGCGTGTCCTTGAGGGACTCGGCGCGGTTATAGCTGCAAACGATGATGCTGGCGTCCATGGCGCGCTACCAGTCGTAACCGAGCCGGGTACTGACGGGCGCCACCGAACGCTTCAGCAGCCAGCGTTCCAGCGCATTGACCTGGACTTTTTCCCCGCCACGCTCGGAACTTCCGACTTTCTTGGACAGGACCGCATGGTCGGTCTGGATGCCAAGGTAGGCATCCAGCTCGGCGAGCGGGGGCTTCGGGCCGATCAGGTCCTCGTAGCGCAGAAGCATCGCCCCGATCGATTCTGCACCTTCGAGATACCCTTCCATCAGTCGCCGCCAGTGCGTGCCGAAAGCGGTCGGCGTGAACACCGGGCGATCGGGAAAGACGTCATACCAGCTGCGGCCGTATCGGCAATAGGAGCGGTAGGCTTCGAGCGGGTGGCGATAGAGCAGTACGAAGCGCGCCTTGGGATAAAGCCAGCGCAGGTAGCGTGCATGCTCGATGCCCAGGCGCACTTCCTTGACACCCCAGCGGACAGCGCCAGCCTGGGTCGCAGGGGCGTCGAACAGGGCGTCGTGGAAGGCCCGATGCGCGCGCCAGAGAGCATCGGGCGCAGGAAACAGGTTGGCGACCCAGCTGCCGGTCAGCTGTCCTGGCGGTGTGCCGTCATAGTAGTACTCGGCGGGCGGCCAGCCGGGGCGGAAGGCCTTCAGGGTATCGGCCATCGCCTGGATCGGGCCGCATTCATCGTAAGGCTCGCCCCAGATCAGCACCCGCTTGTCCGACATCACCAGGCGTTGCAGCAGCGTTGAGCCCGAGCGCCATCCTGCCGACAGGAGAAAAATCGGCGCGACCGTATCGTCTTCGGGGGCCGAACAGCTTGCTTCCAGCGCGGCAAGCCCGCTTGAAATGCCGGTGTAGTCTTGGGTGAGCTGGCGATGCTGGGCGCGGGCTTGTGCGGGGCCTTTCAGCGCAGTCTGAATAGTGCGGATCATGGATTCAAGGTTTTGGGGGAACGTAGGCGAGCATGCCATGCTGCTTGATGCGATCCAGCAAGGCAGCGCGGGTGTCGCCGAAATTTGCAGCACCTGAACGGAACCGCTCGAACAGCGGCTGAATGTCATCGGCAAGCGCCCGCTTGAGTCGTGCAGTGCCGCGCTGCGTGAGCCACGCGCCGAGCCGGTATGACAGTCGCTCGCGGATCGCGTGCGCACGGCGCAGTCCGGCATCCTTGAGCTCGGCGGGGTGTTGCAACAACAGTCCTGCGAGAATGTCGGTTGCGGCGCTGACGTCGACGGCGCCATTCTTGTAGCGCGCCAGAACATCGGATGCCTTCACCTCGGCAAAGCGCGACAGGTACAGGGTGTCGTCGTCGCGGCGGAAATAGTAGAGCGGCTCGGCAATGTGGCAGAAGCGGAAGTGCCGCGATGCCCGCAGAAAGTAATCGTAGTCCTCGACCAGAAACAGATCAGGGTCGTAATCACCGACGTCCTCACACAGCCTGCGGGTATACAGGAAGCAGGCGCCGATATGGTTGCCTTTTTCGAGTTGCAGCTTGCCGGGCAGCCTGTCGTGGTGAATGTCGAGGGGCCGGCCTTCTGCGTCCTCTTCCGAGAACAGCCAATAATCCGCATAGACAAGGTCGCAGTCCCCTGCTTGCAGGCGCGCGACCATCTTTTCGATGGCATTTTCGGCTAACAGATTGTCGTCCGAGGTCCAGGTGAGAAAGTCGCCCTGTGCTACCGAGAATCCACGGTTGAGGGCGCGCGGCAGTTTCAGATTCGGGTCGTTCCTGATGTAGCGGATGCGCGGGTCGTCGAATGACTTCACCACGGCAGCAGTTTCGTCCGGCGAGTTGTCATCCACGATGATCAGCTCCAGATTGGCGTAGGTCTGCGCCAGCACGCTGCGGATTGCGTGCGCCAGCAGATGCGCCCGCTTGTAGGTGGGCAGGACGATGCTGACCAGCGGCTGACTCACGCGGCAGGCCCCAGGTCAGCCAGGATTTTCTGCACGATCCTGGCGCTTGCCGTGCCGTCACCGTAGGGATTGGCGCGCGTCGCCATCGCCTGATACGTGGCCGGGTCATCGAGCAGGCGGCTCGCTTCGCGCACGATGTCGTCGGCGTCCATGCCGACCAGCTTCAGGGTGCCGGCTTCGACGCCTTCCTGGCGCTCGGTCACCTTGCGCAGCACGAGCACGGGCTTGCCCAGGCTGGGCGCCTCTTCCTGCAGGCCGCCGGAATCGGTCAGCACCAGATGCGCGCGCTTCATCAGATGCACCAGCGGCAGGTAGTCGAGCGGATCGAGCAGCCGCACGTTGGGGATGTCGGCGAGATATTTGCCGACGACCGCGCGTACATTGGGATTGCGGTGCACCGGATAGACCAGCTCGATGTCGTCGGCATATTTCCGGGCGAGTTCGGCGAGACCCTTGCAGATCGACTCGAACGGCCCGCCGAAGCTTTCGCGCCGATGGGCGGTGACGAGCACGATGCGTTTCGTATCGAACGGAATCGCTTCCAGCGACGAGCCCGCAATCTCGAAGGGGCGGGTGGAAACATCGAGCAATGCATCGATCACCGTGTTGCCGGTGACCGCGATCGCCGACTCGGCGATGCCTTCGTTCAGCAAATGCTGTTTCGCTTTGCCGCTGTGCGCGAAAAACAGGTCGGCCACCGCGTCAATCATCTTGCGGTTGGCTTCCTCGGGGTAGGGGTGATGCTTGTCGAAGGTGCGCAGACCGGCTTCGACGTGGCCGATCTTCACGCCGGCGTAAAACGCCGCGAGCGCCGCCGCCATCGAGGTTGTGGTGTCGCCCTGCACCAGCAACAGGTCGAACTTCTCCTCGCGCAGTATGCGGCCGACTTCGGCAAGCACCGAGGTCGTGATGTGTTCGAGCGTCTGATTCTCGCGCATCAGGTTGAGCTCATAATCGGCGCGGATGCCGAACAGCTCGATCAGCGGCGCCACCATGTCCTTGTGCTGGCCGGTCAGGCAATTGCGGTTGTCGATCACGCCGGGGTGGCGTTCCAGCTCGGCGATCAGCGGCGCCATCTTGATGGCCTCCGGCCGGGTGCCGAAAACGGTCAGAACCTTAAGCATGCTGGCTCTCCGCACGCAGCTTTAGCAGCCACGCATCGAGGAAATACTTCACGCCCCAGCTGATCTCTCCGCCCGAAATGTATTTGGCGCCCTTGCCGTAGCTGCCGAAGAAACCGCCGGACGGGTTCTGGATTTTCTCAAGGTAGGCCATTGCGCGATCAGCCCGTTCCTTGTCGCCGAGGGTGTACCAGACGATCGCATACTGCGCCATGCCGGTCGAGCATACCCAGTCCACATCCGGGTAGGCCGGAATGCTGCCGTCGCGGCGCTGGCATTTTTCAACGTCGGCCATGCCTCGCGCGGCCAGTTCCAGCTCGCCCATTTCGCACAAGGCTTCCATGGCATAGGCATGGAAATGCGACAGGCGGTTGAAGGGCACCAGGTCTTCCCGCTGCTTGTAATGATCGAGCACGAGCTTCGCTGCCTCCTCATATTCCTTCACCCCCAGCAGCTTTCCAGCCTGGGCCAGCGGCGGCAGAGCGTAGGTGTGGATCAGATCGCTGGCGATGTCGGTCCACAGTTCGGTCGAGGGCGTCTTGAGGCGACCGCTGGCGTCCACTTGCGTCAGCATCCAGTCGCTCGCACGCCGCAGCGACTCCTCCGCGCCATCCACATCGCCCAGCGCGGCGCACAGCCCGCGCATGATCTGCGCGGTGTCGAAGGTGTAGGGCACGCCATCGGGCGCCGGGAAGGCGCCATCCGGCAGCTGGATCGACATCAGCCAGCGCGTACAGGTGCGCGCCAGCTCCTTTTCGCCCCAGTTATAAAGCGTGGGAATGAAATAGCCCGTGACCTCGGCATAGGGCACCGGCTGCCTGGTGTGCACGATGATGCCCTGGCCGGGCACCATGTTTGCCTTGAACCAGTCCATTGCCCGCTCGTGGCTGGGTTTTTTCTTCTTCCAGAAAAGCATTGATTCCGTCCCTTGTCGTGCTGCTGCATGTAGACCGCAAAGACACGAAGAGGCCCCTTGTCTCTTGCGTCTTGCGGTTGATGAATATATCCCCTTCAGGTTGCCTACGCGCCGGGCTCCTTGATCCGCAGTACCTGATTCGCTTTCACCGCCCGCACTTCCTGTACCACCCCGCTCGGCCACTGTACCGTGATCTTCGCTACCTGCGCATGCTTCGCCAGCCCGAAGTGGAGCCGGCTGTGGTTCTGCCCGCGTTCATGCACACCACCGTCCTGCACCCGCATCTGTGTCACGTTTCCGGCGATCACCCGCACCACTGCACCGATACCGTCGCGGTTTGAGCGGGTGCCTTCGAGGTCGATCATGATCCATTGATTGGCGTTGCCGACGTTGCGGAAAAGCTGGTAGCGACCGTTTTCCGATGGCAGGCCCAGGCTGCGGCCCATGCTGCCGCCGCTGGCGGTCAGCAGGTCGAGAAAGCCGTCGCCGTCGACGTCCGCCGTGGTAGCCGAATCGCCCACGCCAAGCAGCGAGCCCGACGCACCGCCGGCGTGGCGCACCACTTCGAACGTGCCTTTGCCATTGTTCAGCAGCAGCAGGTTCGCCGTTTTGCCCGCGTCGCCCGAGCCGAGCACGAAAATATCCAGGTCCATGTCGTTGTCGAAATCGCCCGCGACAGCATTTGTCGCCGCGATCGGCAGGGCGTTCACGCCGCGCTTGTCGCTTTCCTCGACCAGCTTGCCGCCGCGATTCATGAACAGTCGTTGCGGCGCGGTCTCGTCTTTTGCGGCGTCACCAAGCGCCTCGATATCCTTGATCGGAGCGGTCGAGGCAATGCGGATCGAGAGATAGCGTGGCTTGCTCTTGCCTCCGAACACCTCGGGCTGGGCATGGAATTCAACCTGCCAATGCCCCGGCCTGGGGCTGCCGATCAGCACGGCGGGGCGGTCGCCGCCGGGCGGCTTCGGCAGGCCGTGCACGGCATCGGCAGCCAGTTCGAATTCGAGGGTTGCCGGTCGTGTAGCCTGTTCGCCGAGCTTCACGTCGGCCGGCACGAGGTCGCCGGTGTGCTGCCCAGCCAGGGTCACCTTCAGGGCGCCCGCGGTGTCGAAGCGGAAGGCCGTCGGCTCCCTGGCGTTTTGCAGCGTCAGTTCGATCTGAGCTGTCAGCGCGCCTTCGCCGGCGCGCGCAAGCGCAACCCGTCCGCCGGGATTCTTGCGCGCCATGAACAGGTCGACCTTGCCGTCATTGTCGAAATCGCCGGCGACCACATCCTCGAACGCGGTGTTGGGCAACAAATCGAGCGTGCGTGCGGGCGAAGTGCGGGTATCGAATACCTGCAGCGGTCGGTCCTTGCCCATCAGGCGGCAGACGATCTCGGGATGGTGATCGTCGTTCAATGCGGTCAGCACGCAAAACGGCGCCGAACGCGAATCGGGCTTGAACCGAGGCGTGGCGTCGACAAAGCGTCCGTCCTGCTGGGCGAACACGAAGGGCGGCGTCAGTTCGTCCAGGCGGGCTTCCGCACCCTGGAAAAGATCGAGCTTGCCGTCCTGGTCGATATCCAGCCACAGCGGCATGCGGGTGCGCCCCGGCGGATTGTCGACACCCAGTTCGACCGCACGCTCGACCAGCTTGTCGCCTTCGTTGACGAACAGCCGCTTGGGTTCAACCCCGACCCCCTGGATCGCCCCGGTCAACTGCGCCAGGTCGAGCCTCCCGTCGTTGTTGAAGTCGGCCCACGCTGCGCCATGCTTGTCGCCACCGAGATCGTTCGGGTTGATCACCTCGGTCGTCACGTTGGCCAGGCGGCCGCCGCCCAGATTGCGGAACAACATCGCCTGCCCGAGGTGGTTGGTGACATACACGTCGGCCCGCCCATCGCCGTCGTAGTCGCCCCAGGCGACGCCATGGGTCATTCCCTCGTAAGTGGCCAGCCCGGACTGGGCCGTGATGTCCTCGAACACGGTGAGCGATTTTTCGGACGGCGAGCATCCCCCCATGAACGGCAACGCCACGAGCAACGCGGTGCTGAGCATTCCTGGCCGCAAATAACCGATTCGTGTTCTGATCATGTTCACA
Organism: Thiobacillus sp.; assembly: GCA_019459705.1. GTDB lineage: Bacteria > Pseudomonadota > Gammaproteobacteria > Burkholderiales > Thiobacillaceae > Thiobacillus. Next base: position 40,385 of record JAIBFE010000179.1, read on the forward strand.
CCTTGCTTCGTGCTGTTGAAAGAGTGGGCTATTCAGCTTGCCGAATGTGGGGTTTGATTTTTTCCAGATCGCTGAACATTTTCCACCGCTCCTCATAAAAGCGCGGGCGCGACTGATGCAGGGCCACCCCCGGGCTGGCTTCGGAGGCGCACTCCCAGATCTGCCCGATCTGGTGAATCTGCGGCTTCTTGTTACCGGAAAAACTCAAAACGATATCTTCGCCGTTCATCAGGGTTTTTTGATCCGTGATGCCGAGCAATGCGCACAGCCTGAAATATTCCTCCAGGTGCTCCTGGGTAAAGGCAAACAATCCGTTCAGTATGTCGACCGAGGCGTCGGCGTTTCTTCGATGAACGAAGGGCCATTCCTGCCCGGGGTTCTTGTCGGCAGAAAACGCCGCGCCAAAAATGCCGTGCGGGCGTTCGGCTGACTGCCGCAGGTTCCAGTAGATCCACTGCAACTGTGCAGGATGCAGAAAGATATCGTCATCGACCCGCAGGTAATAGCGCGATGGATACTCGCGCGCCAGTTCGAAGCTGATCCCCACTCCGGAGGGCTCAGGCTGATCGAGCAGAACGAGCCGCGGGTCCCTGACCTTGATGAACTTTCCGATCGGGTATTCCTGGCTGTTGTTCGAGATGATCAGCCTGCCGACGAAGCCTGCACGCAGCACGTATTGGGCAATCTGCCCGACGTTTGCCGGGCGCTTGTGGTTCAGCACGATCACGGTCAGTTTTTCGCTCTCGGGAATGCCGCTGCCGGCCAAGGGGGATGCGGTCGCGCTCTGATGACGCCAGAGCATTTCATTGGACAGCCGGATGAAAGTGCGCAGTCTGCTCACCGGCGACAAATCTTTAAGATTGTTCCAGGTGGTCCTGAATTGATAGCGCCAGAATGTGTCGAGTGATGGCATGGGAGGCTTTCGAGCAGTCCTTATTTTTTGCGATTTACTCGGGTCCGGGCACGGATGCCGGAATGGCTGCGTCAGCAACCTTTGGGGTTGCCTTCTTGGCTAGCTGTCGGACCACGGGTGGGCAATCCCCGAATCGGCGCAACCAGAAATCACGCACGCCAAGAAAAAAAGCCAGATTGCGCGGATCCCTATAGGCACTGCGCACGGTCCACCACCACCCTTTCGGGGTGAAGGGGCCGCGATGCCCGGTTCCGGTCAGCGGAAGTATAAACTTGTCAAAAAGCGAACGAAGCGCCGCTGCATGCACACGCAGACGCTGGATCACGCCGGCGTGCCGCCTAGCCCACAGCAAACGGTTGCGGGTTTGGAAATACAGGGCGAGTGGAGAATTCTCACCGCCGAACGAGACCGACACCTTGTGCCACAACTTTGCGTCCGGGACAAAGATTGATGGATAACCGGCTTCCTTAGCCCTGTAACACCAGTCCGTTTCCTCGAGGCAAAGGAAGAAATCGTCATCCAGCAGCCCGATCTCGCGCAGCCGCTCGGCCGGCATGAAGAATGCGCAGCCAATGGCGGTGTCCGTTTCCCGCACGGCAGAATAGGTTGTGTCGTCATCCAACTTCCCCTTCCCGATTTGCTCGAAGTGCGTTGCTTTTGCATTCCACTGCGAGCCGGCATACCAGATGCGGTTTGGCTCGGCATGGTAGTAAATCTTTCCGCTGAACACCCCCGCATCGGGAAAGCGCTTCGCCGCCGCGACAAACGCATCCAGCATCCCGGGATCGACTTCGGTATCGTTATTCAGCAGAAACACATAATCGGCGCCATTTTCCAGCGCACGCTTGATGCCAACATTGTTGCCCCCGGCGAAACCCAGGTTGGCGCCGGTTTCGATGAGTTCGACTTCTGGGAAGGCTGTGCGGATGGCGGCCACTGAATTGTCGGCCGATCCATTGTCGACCATGATCACCCGAAAATTCGGATAGGCGATCTTCCCGATGGATTCCAGGCAGGCGAGTGTGTCGTCGCGCCCGTTCCAGTTGAGAACGACGATGGAAATAGAAGGCTGATTCATGCAGGGGAAAAGTTAATAACGATCAGGCATGGAAATAGTTTTCACCTTGTAACACCCACTGCACGGGGACTGCAACGAGACGAAGCTCATCCTGCAAAGGGGCGTCCATGGATTTAGCTACCACATTGAAAAACTTGAGGCTTTCGCCATGAAATACGACACGGCCGCGCTGATCGATAACTGCAAAACGGATGCCATAAGTGCCAGGTACCAATGGGTAGACGGATATGATCTGCTCGATTTCGTGGTCGCCTGCAGGAAATTCATGTGACTGATCCAATACTGCAGTGGATTCGCCTGTGAGGTATATGAAGTCAGTTGTATGAGTGCCGACGTGGAACTCTGGATTTGATAGCGGTAGATTGAGCGTAAATCGTATCCGGATCCGCAATGCGCTCCCTTCAATGAACGAATCGCTTACTTTGCTTTGTGAATCGAGTACTGCAACTTCGACGTTTTGTATTTCGCCTGATGAGATGATTCGCTTCGAGCTGTCTTTGGCTTTTTGATCACGGATTGTTTGGTTGCTGAGCTGGTAAAAGCGATCACACGTGGCGTGCGGCTCACCATCCTGAAGAATTGTGCCGTGGTTTAACAGCATCACTCGGGAGCACATCCTTTCCACTTGCCGAATGTTGTGACTCACAATAAGAACTGTCCGATTGTTTCCCCTGATCAATTCGCTCATGCGGTCAAAGCATTTTCGCTGAAACGCCAAATCGCCAACCGCGAGTACCTCATCCACGATCAGGATCTCTGATTCCACGCTGGTAGCCACTGCAAAAGCAAGCTTGACCTGCATGCCTGAGCTGTAGCGCTTGACCGGTGTGTCGATGAATTCAGCCATTTCGGCGAAATCCACGATTTCGTCCAGCTTGCGGTCGATTTCATTTTTTGACATGCCTAGGATGGCGCCATTGAGATAGACGTTCTCGCGGCCAGTGAAATCGGGCACGAACCCGGCGCCGACTTCAATCAGGGGGGCCACTCGGCCATTGACCTTGACAGTCCCGTGAGTGGGAGTGCTGATCTTGGCAAGCATCTTGAGAAGGGTTGATTTCCCCGCTCCATTGTGCCCGATGATGCCAACCACCTCACCCTGCTCGATGGAAAAGCTCATGTCATCAAGGGCCTTGAAAAGCGGGCGCTCCGGTACTTTTTTTCCGATCAGTCGGGCCCCGGTGTTGAGCAGGGTCTTCTTCAAGCCCTGCAGGGCGCCGAGGCGGTACTCTTTAGTCAAATGGCTAACTTCAATGGCAGACATGGCGCTTAATCAATCTAAACAAATGTTGAAGTGTGGATCACGGCAATTCGCTTGCGTTGGAAGATCTTGCAAGTCACTGGGTTTTTGCGACAGGAAAAACATCACTGCCATCGAAACTCCTCAGCTCATTGGTGATATGTAAGCAGGAAACGTGCCGAAACTGGCAGGCTTCGCGGACTAATGCGATAACTTGGGCATCATGGTATGGCATTCGTCGTTTCGCTCTCGCTGGGCTTTAGCGTCATCAAGACTTCAATGTATTCGGCCCTGATTCCATTGCTAATGTCGTCTATATAAATGACGTTGGTGAAAAGGCCGCTTGATTCATAAATGTGTCGGCAGATATCGAATCCCCAATCCATGGTTACTAATGAACCACGGTCATTAATCGGATTGCCGTGGTATACAGGTGGTTCCAGATGGAAAATCCGGCCATCACCACTCACTTGCGCACGGACTGAAGAGGGCTTTGTCTTGTTCACAATGGGTACGGTGAAGATGTGAGCACCTCCAGGTTTCAGAGTACGGGAAATTTCGCTGAAAACCTTCGAAGGGTGGAAGACATGTTCCAAAACATCCTGCGTTACATGTAAATCAATGCTTTCATCCTCAAATGTAAGCGCTCCGAGGTTCTCGCAACGATATTTACCGATAATGTTTCCCGGTTTCTTGTCAGGGAAAAACTGGGTTGGAATGTATTTGCCGCATTCCCGGGAAAGTCTTTTGCTTGCACCGCGATCACCTGGCGAGGACTCATGGATGGTCAACTCACGCCAATTTGGAAAGTGCGTTTCGATGGTCCGCATTAGGGCGCGTTCCCGCGGGATGCTGCCGCAGTTTGAGCAGCAATAATGGTCCCTAAGCCAAGGGTTTCGAGCAACGAAAGTGACATCCTGTTCACATGTGGGGCAGTACCCGGGATTCTTAAGAACCGGCACTCGCTTTCTCTTGTTTAAGAGCGCCCAGTACAGCTTTTTCATGTTCCCGATCATTGCCACGTTGCCTCTCCTAAGATGGCTTGAAAATCCCTGCGGCGGTCTCTAATGCTGTCCGGCGTCGTACGGATTCCCAATTAACCGGTTGGCAAGCCGATGCGTACTGCGGCTATAAAGCACCCCCATCCACTTGGGTAAGGTGTTCTTGCGAACACCCGGCGGCGAGAGCGACACGCGTGGCTTCCAGGTACGCCCGCCCCCATTTGAGGTCCGGTTCAAGATGATTGCCTTCAGCCCATTCATTCCAGGCATTGATGAATAGCAATTGCTCGTCTCCCTGAAAATGCTCACGTGTTTGTGTGGCCATTTTTTCTAGCCAGCCCTGATACAGGGTGGGGGTGGAGTTGATTGTTATCCAGGCATGCTGCTTGCGGCGTGCGCTGTTGTCCCACATGGGGGTGACGCAGCGAAAACGTTTGAACTCGGGCAATGGGCGGGAAGCCATGCTTTGAGCGAGGTCGTTGTAGTCAACGATGCGGTTCTGCGCGTAGGCACGCTTAGCGATGCCGAACTTTCCGAGAAACCCGGACCAGCCATTATGAAAGCGCCGCTTGGTCATGCCGTCTGCGTCCGGTGCAAATTCGACCGCGGCGTCGAAACCAATTGAGGCGGGATCGATGTCTCTTGCGAATCTCTCGACACGGACCAGATAGAGGTCGCCTATGCCCGACCGGATTGCGGCTTCCCGCCATATCTCGGCTGTGCGCTTGGGGTCGGGGAGCAGACCCGTCCGGTAAACCAGAAAAACTGGTTTTCCATTGACGCGAATATAACGGGGGTCTCGAAATGCCGGCATCAGGCTGTTGATGTGTTCGAGATCGTCTTCGTGGCTGTAGTTCTGGCCAAGAAGAATGTTCTTCTCGCCGCCATCCCAGGCGCGCGTCCAGTTCTCGTTCGCCCAGCACAGGCAAAAAGGGAGCCCCGGTTTGCCGCTGGCGAGCACGTCGTTGAACGGGCGCTCAAGCACCCGGCGGCCGTTGAACCAGTAGTGGTAATAGCAGAAGCCGTGAATACCATACTGGCGGGCGAGATTCGCCTGTTCTTCACGTGCCTCGGGTAGCCGCAGATCATAGAAACCCAGATCGGCGGGCAAGTGGGGTTGGTAATGGCCGGGAAAGAGCGGGCGCGCCTTTGCGACGTTTCGCCACTCGGTAAAGCCTTTTCCCCACCATTCGTCGTTTTCTGGGATGGGGTGATACTGGGGGAGGTAGAAGGCGATTGCTCGCAGGTCGTTCAAGATGTATCCCTTTGGCGATCTGATGCGCTTTGTTGTGGGTGTGTTGCAGGCTGGGGGGCGCCACGCTTCAATTTACTCATTTTTCGTTACTGTTGTCTTGTCCATAAGCCAGCTAGCCGCTTCCATAAGCCGGTCTTTGCATGGCTGGCATGCTCCAGGTTGGGATGCCGAATGACAAGAGCTTCCCATTCCTGCAGCAAAGAGGGATTCGGGGAGGAGGCGTCATTGGCCGCATTAATCGCGATGGTGCGAGCCCCAGCAGCCTTCTTTTCCAGCATGGCATGTAAATTTACAGGAGGACGGCGTCTGCGCATCGCTGCTCTTATCGGTTCAAATGTCGGATTGTTGACGTATTCGTTCATCAGGATCACCCCATCGAGGGTAATCCGGTATTTCCGTTTGGCGAAGTGGTGGGCACTGGTTGATCCGCCATGTACCCGAAAACTGGCAAGAGTCTCTGGCAGGTAAGTGAAACCGTGATGAACGGCTATACGTACCCAATACTCCGTATCGCAGATCATCGCCAATTCCGCATCAAACAGGCCATAACGCGCAAATGCCTCCCGGCGAATCAGCGTTGCCGTGGGTTCCCCAAAATAATTCACGCCAAATAACCGGATGGCGGCATGACAAACCTCTTCGGAAGGGATGTAAACGGTCCCTGCTCCAAACAGTCGCTCGGGGTTGATGTGCTGTTCGTAATATTGCCTTGTTTCCTCGGTTGTGCCGTCCTCGAAAATGAAGTCGCGACGGCAGACGATCAACCAGGCGTCCCGGGTGGCGGCGCCAAGCATTTCCTCAATGCATCGTGGGGCGATCAGGTCGTCCTGGAAGACAAACTTGATCCATTCGCCGCGCGCCAGTTCGATGCAGCGGTTCCAGTTGCCGACAAGGCCTAGATTCGATTCATTTCTGACAAGGCGAATGCGTTTGTCTTGCCTCGCATAGTCTTCAGCTATCGCATGGGTTTCATCAACAGAGCAGTCATCGACGATGATGAGCTCGAAATCGGGCATGGTCTGGTGTAGCACACTGTCCAGGCATGCCCTGATATATCGGGCCCCATTGTAGGTGGGGATGCATATGCTGATTAACGGTGATGCATTCATGCGGAAGTGGTAGCTAGGGATTGATCGCCTGCACGAGCTTGTCCATGACCCTGTGGACGGCACCCTTGGCTAACGCCGACTTTTCTGCGAAATAGCCTGCGCCCAATTCTTCAGCCCACCGGAGTCTTTCTGCTGCTTCGGACCAGGCGTTCAGGCGAAGTGCCGGATCAAGCCCGGCGATGTCCAGGAAGCCACCGAGCTTGTCTACGGACAGGGGGGCAATAAGGTGGGGGATGCCAAATGAAAAGGCGGTAATGTTGGCGTGCATGCTGGTTCCCAGAAAAATGTTGCAGGCTGCCAGCACTGAAAGCATGTCCCGAATTGATCGTATGTCGATGTACTTGAATGCTCCATTCGAAATTGCGCAAAGGCGCTTAAGCGCTTGGTCATCATTGTGACAATAACCTATCGGCACAAGCGCGACTTCGCACTGGGTTTGTTTGCTGAATTGCTGAATCTGCTTGGTGATTTCCACATAGCTGCTTTCGGATTGAGGGGCGCACTGAAAGCCGAGAACCCGCTTTGTGGTGTCTACTCCATAAGAGCCTAGGATCTCCCGGCCCCGGATCGCTTCTGCATTGCGATCATAAAAGTCGCTCAGCGTCACAATCAAGTCCGGAGCCACCTCTATGCTTTGCGTCACTCCGGCCCGTTTCAGCTTGTCGGCGGATTGCTGATCCCTTACATAAATAAAGGCAGCATTGTTGAATGCGTGTGCGACTGTATTGCGCTCGTGCTCCTTGAACTCGAATGGCACACCGCAGGAACAGTAGACCACCTTGCCCAGGGCGGGTTGCTCATCGGCATCCAGAATCAGCGGCCCCACGGCTTTGTAGGCCATGAATTGGTTGACAAATTTTGCAACCAGGTCCGACTCGCCGAAGATTAATTTCTTTAACCCGTAAAACGGCTTCTTCTGGGCTCGCTGCCGATATAGCGACTCATAATGTGAGGCAAGAACGCCCTTGTCCGTGCGAATGATGTCACCCCCCCCTATGACCAGGGAATCAAGTTGTGTCGAAGAGTGATTGAGGAGCTCGAATATCGAATCGACTTCATACCCTGCATCCGCCGGTGCCGGCCCTTCAAGAAATCCAAATGGCCTGATTTCCCCGGTGAATTTCCGGGATTGCATCATGTGCCGGAATACGATGGGATAGAGCAAATCGCCATAATTCTCGACGTCGCAAGTGCAGAAATTACCGATCATGGGCGGAATGATATGGACGAGGTCGTGAACGAGGCGAAATGCACCGGCGAAAAATTGCTTGCGGCAACATCTAATGGCACTTCATGGTTTTCGCAAAGATGCCTTTTGACCAAGTGCAGGCTGTCCTCGTAAATGACTGTTGTTAACGGAAGCGATAGATGGCGTGTGGGGCATGCATAAGCAGGAACAATAGCACTGGCAAGGCTTGGCCCGCATCGCGGTAATAGACATTGGATCATTGCGCCGACGGCAGGGGTTGAAGCCGCAATCATTTTCCATCCTTATGTGGTCCCGCAAGTGAGTAGAAGGGGCCTTGGCGTATATCTCATCTTTCTCGAATGGCGATTTCGCCATCCAATCAGGGGACAAAATTTGCTGTTTGTTCTTTGGATTTATGATTGAGCCAATCGAAATGGGTATGACTTGGTGACTTTAACAGTCAAATAAGTTTTGAGCATTTGAATCAAGGTGATGAAACAGCATTGACCAGGATGTTTTCGATGGATCGCACATATCGTTCTTCAGTAAACCTCTCAAGAACTTTTGCGCGGCCCGCCTCGCCAAAGCGGCGTCTCCTCTCGGGGTCTTCGAGCAGCAAGAGAATTCTGTTGGCCATTTCGTGAGCATCTTTAACATTCACGAAATAGCCATCTCTGTTATTCCCGATAATTTCTTCGGGGCCACCGCATCTTGTTGCGACCACCGGCGTTTCAACGGCCATGGATTCAATGGCGGTCAAGCCAAAAGATTCCTGCTCTGATGATATAACCAAAACATCGATCGCAGCCAAGACCATGGCTGGCTCGTCACACCAGCCGGTTAGCGTGACCTTGTCAGCAAGATTGAATCCAGCCACTTGTTTTTCTAACGCCCTCACATAATGTTCGGCGCCGGTCCCCACGATGAGAAAATGAACATCGGGACGTTTGCTCGCGACTTTTTGTGCCGCAGCAAGGAAAGTGTGGTGATCCTTTCTGGGTTGAATTGCTCCAACAACAGCGACCCAGTTCTTTGAAGGATCGATGTTCCAGCGCGATGCTACTTGGGTGCGTGCACTAATCCGGTCATATGGGTATGGGAGTTTCACTCCGTTGTGTACGACGCTGTGATTGGTTCTCAGACCGGGATATTCGCGCGCCAACGCTTGTGAGGGAAAGATTGCGTGTGTCGACAAGAGGCGAAGGCCGGTCACGTATAGCCAACGCGGAATCAAGGGAAGCAACTCGCTATTGCCGTATATGGGCTCGTGAATGTGCCAAATATGCGGTTTGCCTGTCATGCGCGCGGCCAGCGCGCCCTCAACAAAAGTGACAGTATTGCTATAAACGGCATCAATGCCTTCTCGATCAATAAGTCGGGCAATCGCGTGCACGCGGCTTCGCAGCGAGGCGAGCATTTTCCTTCTATGCCATTGACGGTTTTCTTTGCGTACCTCGGCAACGCACGGTGCCCAATGGATGATGTTCCCGACTGTGATCGGGACGTTTGCGTCTGCAGCGCACTTTGAGAGCTCCCCTCGACCCGGCACAAATAAGTATGGGGAAATAATGTGGCGGTTTAAGCCTTGCAGCAGCGTTAGCAAGGTCTGCTGCGCGCCGGCCATTCCGCCATTATGGGAAATAAAGAGTGTTCGAAAGGGGTGGGGGGGTTCTCGGGGAGGCGGGAGATGCTTTTTAAACATGCTAAATCACATCTGCGAAGTAGCTTTCCGCACGTTTGAAATACAGATAGCTCATGGGTAGCAGGATGGCGATCATGACGGCGCCTGGGATCATGGCGTTCAGGTCCGGCGGCGCCCCCCTTAGAACGACGCTCTGGAATGCGTCGATGATGCCGGCCAGGGGGTTGAGGGTGTACACGGTATAGAGCGCATCGGACCATTCGCCTGCAGCCTGTTGTACCAGCAATTTGTCCTTGACCAGTTGTAGCGGATAGATGACTGGCGAGGCATACATAAGCAGGGACAACAATACTGGCAAGGCTTGGCCAGCATCGCGGTAATAGACGTTGATCGCCGCGCCGACGAAGGCGATGGTTAGCGAGCCCAGCACCGTGTAGGCGATGATGAGCGGCACCCACAGGATATAGGCGGTCGGCATCATGCCGTACCACGCCATCAGTCCTGCCAGAATGATGAAGTTGATGCCCAGTTCCACCAGCTTGGTAAGGACCGACGTGATGGGGAAGATTTCGCGCGGGAAGTAGATTTTCTTGATCAGCGCAGTGTTGCTGACAACGCTGTTGACGCCGTCGGAGGCGGACTCCTGGAAGAAGGTCCAGGGCATGAGCGCCGCAAACACCAGGATGGGATAGGGGATGTCGCCGCTCTCGATGCCGACGAAGCTTTTGACCAGGGTGAAGATCAGCATCAGCGTGACCGGCTTGAGGATCGCCCAGGCGATGCCCAGGTAGGCCTGCTTGTATCGGATCGCGATGTTTTTCCAGGCGAGTGTCGCCATCAGTTCGCGGTAGTCGTATAGGTTCTTGGCGATGGTGAGCATGGTTTTATTGTGTGATTGAACTGCGAACGACTTCTCTTTCCCCGGTGCCTTCAACTATGCCATGTTGAAGGATCGACGGGAATGACGACATCACAAACGCGGTGCGGTGGATGCTTGCGCGTCTGCGAATCGGTGTTCCCTGCCTGCCCGATGCCGGTCTGGCTGAAAGCATGGCTGCGACGAAAGGGGGTGAGTGGGGGCATGGGTGTCTATTGTGAGTCCAGGTCATGACAGCAAGGGATGTACCAGATAAACGAATGCCCCCTGCCTGTGAGGCGGGGCGTGTGAGGTTTGGGTGGTTCAGGGTGTTTCCGGCGCGATCGGCTGCCCCGATCATGAATGTCCCTTGAGGGTGGGCCCGCCGGTTGGATGGCCGCCCCGTAAAACAGCTGTTCAGCCTTCGAAACGCGTGCTGCGGCGATGGGTGACGAAATCGACCAGGTTGCGGTAAAGGGGAGAGGGGAGCAGGCTGGCAAGCAGGTGCTTGAGGTCGCCTGCTTGCCAGTTGGCCTTGCGGAAGGCGCGGCGGAACAGGCGGCGGGCAGATTCGGTGTCGTTGCGCCAGTGGCAGCGATAGGCTTCGTGCAGCAGGGGATCGTAGATCAGAGCGTGAAGGCGGGCGGGGGGGTGTTGGGCGACGAGTTCGGGGTGGTGCTGGACAAAGTCGCGGCGCACGGCAACGGCGTCGAACACCTGTTGCCAGCGCGGGATGCGGGAGTGGCGGGTGGCATGCCTGCGATGAAACGCAAGCACCTCGGGCACGCGTGCAAGTCGGGGCTGGCGTCCTAGCATCCTCAGCCACAGGTCGTAGTCCATGGCGGTGGGGCGTTCGGAAAACCCGCGCAACTCGTCGATGAGCGGGCGGCGGGTCAGCACGCTGTTGTTCGGCCAGGGGCCGTGCTCCAGAAAATGGTTGGCCGCCTCGCTGGCGTCGAGGATGGGCGGAATTTTCGGGCTGGGGTCGGTTGCGGCGACGCCGATGTCCTGCCATCCGCAATAGGCGACATCGGCAGGGACGGTTTCGAGCGCCGCGTGCATCAGCCGCAGTGCGTCCGGGTGCCAGACGTCATCGGCGTCGAGAAAGGCGATGTAGTTGCCATTGGCGCGGGCGAGTGCTGCATTGCGCGCGGCGAAGGGGCCGCTGCGGTTCTGGTAGACGAGGGTGATGCGCTCTGGATTTTCGGAGGCCAGCCGCTGCAGGGTTTCGGTCGAGCCGTCGGTCGAGCCGTCGTCGACCACGACCAGTTCGACGCGGGGATAGCTTTGCCCGAGCACGCCCTTGACCGCTTCTTCCACGTAGGACACGGCGTTGTGGCACGGCATGACGACGGAGATCAATGCGGGGTCGAAGTTGTCCATGAGCGGATTATGGGTTGAGTGGGGCGCGATGCAAAGGGCTGCCTGCCGCGTCGCGTGGGAGGTCCACCCTCGGGCTGGCCGCCTTTGGTTACAATCAGCCATCGCGCCTATATTCATTCATTGCACCATGCAAACCCTCACCGTCGACCTCGGCGACCGCTCCTACCCCATCCATATCGGCGCCGGCCTCTTGGCCCGGCCCGATTTGATCCTGCCGCATCTGGCGCAGAAGCGCGTGATGGTGGTGACCAATACCACGGTGGCGCCGCTGTATCTGGCGCAGCTGACGGCGACGCTGGAGGCCGGCGGCGTCAAGGTGGCGCAGGTGGTGCTGCCGGACGGCGAGGCCTACAAGACCTGGGAGACGCTGAACCTGATCTTCGACGCGCTGCTGACCGACCGCGCCGAGCGCAAGACCACCCTCATCGCACTCGGCGGCGGGGTGATCGGCGACATGACCGGATTTGCAGCGGCGTGCTACCAGCGTGGCATTCCCTTTATCCAGATTCCCACCACGCTCCTGTCGCAAGTCGATTCGTCGGTCGGCGGCAAAACCGGGATCAACCATCCGCTCGGCAAGAACATGATCGGCGCGTTCTACCAGCCGAAAGTGGTGCTGGCCGATACCGACACGCTGAAGACGCTGCCGGCGCGCGAGCTGTCGGCGGGGCTCGCCGAGGTGATCAAGTACGGCCTGATCTGGGATGCCGACTTCTTGGCCTGGCTGGAAGCCAGCATGGACAAGCTGCGTGCACTCGATGCCGCGGCGATCAGCCACGCGATTTATCGTTCCTGCGAAATCAAGGCGCAGGTGGTGGGACAGGACGAGCGCGAAGGCGGCATCCGCGCCATCCTCAACCTGGGCCACACCTTCGGCCACGCGATCGAGACCGGCATGGGCTATGGCACCTGGCTGCACGGCGAGGCGGTGGCGGCGGGCATGGTGATGGCGGCGCAGACCTCGCAGCGCCTGGGCTGGATCTCCGAGGCCGACGTGGCGCGCACCCGCGCGCTGATTCGCGCCGCCGGCCTGCCGGACGTGGCGCCGGACCTGGGCGTCGATGCCTGGCTGGAATACATGGGCCACGACAAGAAGGTCGAGGGCGGAAAAATGCGCTTCGTGCTGCTGAAAAAGTTGGGCGAGGCGGTGATCACCGGCGACGTGCCGGCCGATGTGCTGAGCGGCGTGCTGAGCGCGCCACACTGAGGGATTCTTGATGGAACCGTCGTTCGCCTCCTACGCAGCGCATTCCAGTCAAACCCGCGGGCGGCTGCATCCCGAGCCCTCCGCCGCGCCGCGCTCGGAATTCCAGCGCTACCGCGACCGCATCATCCATTCCACCGCTTTCCGCCGACTGGAATACAAGACGCAGGTGTTCGTGAACCACGAGGGCGACCTCTTCCGCACGCGGCTGACCCACAGTCTGGAAGTGGCGCAGATCGGCCGCACCATTGCCCGGCTGCTGGGCCTCAACGAAGACCTGGTTGAAGCCGTGGCGCTGGCGCACGACCTCGGCGACACGCCGTTCGGCCACGCCGGCCAGGATGCACTGAACGCCTGCATGCGCGAACACGGCGGCTTCGAGCACAACCTGCAGTCGCTGCGCGTGGTCGACCTGCTGGAAGAGCGCTATGCCGAATTCGACGGGCTGAATCTCACCTTCGAGGCGCGCGAGGGCATCCTCAAGCACTGCTCGCTGGGCAATGCCGAGAAACTCGGCGACATCGGCGCGCGCTTTCTCAACAAGCAGCAGCCCTCGCTGGAAGCGCAGATCGCCAACCTGGCCGATGAAATCGCCTACAACAACCACGATGTCGACGACGGCCTGCGCTCGGGGCTGATCACGCTGGAGCACCTGATGGAGGTGCAGCTGTTCGCACGCCATCTGGGCGAGGTCCGCAGCCATTATCCGGTACTGAACGGCCGCCGCGTGGTGACCGAAACCGTGCGCCGCATGATCAACACGCTGATCCTCGACCTGGTCAACACGACGCGGATCAACATCGAAAACAGCGGGGTGCAGACGCTGGACGACGTGCGTGCCGCGCCGCCGCTGGCGGCCTTCAGCCCTGCGCTGCTGGACGAACACCGCGAACTGAAGCGCTTTCTGCATCGTCACCTGTACCGCCATTACAAGGTGGCGCGCATGAGTGCCAAGGCCAGCCGCATCATCACCGATCTTTACACCGCGTTCACTGGCGATGCCCGCCTGCTTCCACCCGAGCACCAGGCGCGCGAATCGCTGGAGGGCGCGCGCGCGGTGGCTGATTACATTGCGGGCATGACCGACCGTTATGCCATGCGCGAACACCGGCGGATTTTTGCGGTGGAGGAAATTTACGGCTGACCCTCCCGGTTCAGGGGTAAATGCGGCGTGCCGGGCAGCCGTAAGTGTGGGCATTCCCACCACGCGGAGTTCGCCATGCCCAAGCGCATCCCTTTCGCTGTATCCGTGCTCGTTGCCGTGCTCGTTGCCGGCGCCGCGCATGCGCAAAGCCTGCAAGCCGGGCAGCCGGCCGGCAATGAGTCGCTGCTGGCGGTCAACGACCAGGGCGAATTGCTGAGCTTCCGCGCGGGCAAACCGGGGAAGATCCTGTCGCGCAAGAAGATCGCCGGACTGGGCGAGGGCGTGCGCGGCATCGATTTCCGCGTGTCGCATGGCGTGCTGTTCGTGCTGACTGAGAGCGGGCGCATTTATACCCTCGACGTCAACACTGCGCAGGCCAAACCGGTAGGCGAGGCGCCGCTCGCGTTGCCCGCCATCGAAACCGGCTTCGATTTCAACCCGACCGTCGACCGCATGCGCATCGCGCTGGCCGACGGCACCAACAAGCGCGCCCATCCGGTGAGCGGGTCGCAGGTCGATGCCGACCCCAGGACCGAGGGCATCCAGGCCGACGGCATGCTGACCTACGCGCCGGGCGATCCCCATGCCGGCTGGGCCGCGATGATCAATGGCGTCGCTTACACCTACAACCAGAAGAACGACAAGCTCACCACCAATTTCGCCATTGACGGCGCACGCGGCACGCTCGTCACCATGGGCAGCCGCGAAGGTGCCGAACCGGCCGTATCGCCCAACGGCGGCCTCGTTTTTACCGTGGGCCTGCTGCAGACCGGCCCGGTTACGCAGGTGTCGTTCGACATTTCCGACGTGCATAACACCGCCTACCTTGCCGCCACCCGTGCAGGCGATACCCGCAGCCACCTGTTTCGCGTCAACCTCGATACCGGCGAAGCGCGTTTTGTCGGCACGATCGGCAAGAAGGAGCGGCTGCAGGGCATGGCCATCGAGCCATGACGCGCCCGTGGGTATGCAATCTGTAAACATTTTGTAGACGGCCGGGGGGGGGGCGGGGGGGGG
>JAIBFE010000197.1 GCA_019459705.1 Thiobacillus sp.
AGTTACGGTGAAACGCGGTAACCTCCATCCGGAGCAACACCAAATAGGCAGGCGATGAAGCGGCTCGCTGAGTCTGCGGGTAGGTGGCTGGAGCCGGTCAGCAATGGCCGGCCTAGAGGAATGGTTGTCCACGACAGAACCCGGCTTATCGACCGACTTTTCCACTTTTCATGTATTTCAAATACTTAGCGTTTTTACCTAAAACCCTAGACAGAAAAAGTCGCTAAGCATCGGTTTTTCCAGAAACTTATCCACAGCCAGAAACCACCCCTAAGTCCTTGAGGCATAGGGGTTTTTTTGTGTCTTCTTGCTTGACCCCCCCAAAACTATCCCCTATAGTGGGTCCAAGTGGTGATTGGTGGGAAGTTGTGGGAGAATGCGCCCGGCCAAACACACTCAGATTCGGCTGAATTTGAATTCAATAATTGGGGGAGCGCATGTTTCGGGGGGTCGCAACAGTCAGTCTGGATAGCAAGAGCCGGCTCGTGGTGCCGGCGCGCTATCGTGACGCGCTCCTGGTGAACGGTGGGGGGCGCGTGGTCATTACTGCCGACCCCAGCCAGTGCCTGCTGCTCTATCCCCTGCCCGAATGGGAGCCGATCGAGAAAAAGCTCAACGGCCTGTCCGATTTCAATCCCCGCACCCGCAGTCTCAAACAATTGCTTGTCGGCTATGCGCACGACATGGACATGGATGGCGCCGGTCGCGTGCTGCTGCCGCCGATGCTGCGCAAGTTCGCCGAGCTGGATAAAAACGTGGTGCTGGTGGGCCAGGGCAGCAAGGTGGAATTGTGGAACGAGGCGCGCTGGGAGGCGCAGGTGTCGCAGGCGCTGACATTCAGCGACGACGCGCTGCCACCCGAACTGGAAGGCTTTACGTTGTGATGGAACCCGCCCATGTGCCGGTGCTGGCACAGGAGGCGGTGGCGGCGCTGGCGATCAGGCCCGATGGCATCTATGTCGATGCCACTTTCGGGCGCGGTGGACATAGCCGGCTGATTCTGGCGCAACTGGGGCCGGATGGGCGGTTGATCGCATTGGACCGCGATCCTGATGCGATCCGTTCCGGCGCGGTCCTGCAGGATGCGCGGCTGAGGCTGGTGCAGAGCGCGTTTTCGCGCCTGGGTGCGGTGCTCGACGAATTGGGCGTGGCGCAGGTGGATGGGATTTTGCTGGATATCGGGGTGTCGTCGCCGCAACTCGACGACGCGACGCGTGGATTCAGCTTCCGCTTCGATGCGCCGCTCGACATGCGCATGGATCCGGGGAGTGGGCTGTCGGCGGCAGACTGGCTGGCGACGGCGGAAGAGAGGGAAATCAGTGAAGTCATCCGCACCTACGGGGAAGAGCGGTTTGCTAAATCGATTGCGTGCGCGATTGTTGCGGCACGCCAGGAAGAAGTCATCCGCAGCACAGGGCAGCTGGCGAACCTCATCGCCGCAACGGTCAAACGGCGCGAGCCGGGGCAACACCCGGCGACCCGCAGCTTCCAGGCTATACGGATTTACCTCAACCGCGAGTTGGAAGAGCTGAGCGCCGTGCTGCCGCAATGCGTGGACAAACTGGAACCGGGCGGGCGACTCGCGGTCATCAGCTTTCATTCGCTGGAAGACCGCATCGTCAAGCGCTTCATGCGCGACGAAGCCCTGGGCGAGCAGGCGCCGCGCCGTTTGCCGATTCCGGCAGCCATGCTGAAACCGGGGCGCCTGAAACTGGTGGGCCGTGCCCAGCACGCGACCGACGCCGAGGTTAAAGCCAACCCGCGTGCGCGCAGCGCCGTGTTGCGGGTGGCGGAACGTGTTGTGGAAGGCAGGGCAGCATGAGCCGCCTCAACGTCGCGATGGCGCTGGTCCTGATGGTATGCGCGCTCGCCGTGATCCAGGCACAGCACCGCTCGCGCACGTATTTTGTGGAGCTGGAGCGCCTGAAAAAAGAGGCGCGTGTGCTCGAGGAGCAATGGGGGCAATTGCAGCTGGAGCAGAGCACCTGGGCCAACCCGGCGCGGGTGGACACGCTTGCGCGCAGCCGGGTCGGCCTGGTGGCGGCAACCCAGGAACGCATCCATGTGGTGGCCGAGGAGGCTGAAACGCGGGTGGCGACGCCATGAATTACCATTCGCGCAAACTCCTCAAGCTCAATCTTGCGCCCTGGCGCATGGCGACCGTGGGCGGGCTGCTGCTCGGCGGGCTGGTGCTGGTGGCCGGCCGCGCGTTCTATCTGCAGGGACTCAACACCGATTATCTGCAGGGCAAGGGCGATGCGGTGGCCAATCGCAACCTCACCCTGCCGGCACACCGTGGACAGGTGTCCGACCGCCATGGCCAGCTACTGGCAATCAGCACGCCGGTCGAGTCCTTGTGGGCGCGTCCGGCTGAACTCCGGCTGACAACAGCGCAGCATGCGCATCTGGCCAAGGTACTGGGCATGCCAGCGTCCGAGCTGTCGAAAAAGCTCGCGCGCAAATCGCGTGGCGAATTCGGCGTGCGTCGCCCGGTCAACCCGGAGCAGGCGGTCAGGATCGCTGCAATGGGGGTACCGGGCCTGTACTTGCGACGCGAATTTCGCCGCTACTATCCGGCGGGCGAAGTGGCGGCGCACGTGGTGGGCTTCACCAACGTGGACGACATGGGCCAGGAAGGCGTCGAGCGCGCCTATCAGGACTGGCTGGCCGGGCGCGAGGGCAAGCGCCAGATCATGCGCGACCGCCGTGGCAACACCATCCGCGATCTGGCGCCGATCAAGACTGCGCAGATGGGCGGCAATCTGGCGCTGGCGCTCGATCTCAAGATCCAGTATCTGGCACACCGCGAACTCGCCGCCGCGATCAAGACCCACAAGGCCAAAGGCGGCAGCGTGGTGGTGCTCGATGCCAAGACCGGCGAGATCCTCGCGCTGGCCAACCAGCCGATCTTCAACCCGAACAACCGCCGCAATTACAAGCCGGGCCCGATGCGCAACCGCGCAGTGATCGACACCTTCGAGCCGGGTTCCACCATCAAGCCCTTCGTCGCGGCGGCGGTTCTGGAGCGTGGCCTGTTCCACCCCGACAGCGTGATCGAGACCCCGGAAACCTGGCGTGTTGGCAATAAGCTGGTGCGTGACGTCCATCCGCATCCGCAGATGACGGTGAGCGAAATCATTCAGAAGTCGAGCAACGTCGGTGCGGTCAAGCTAGCCATGTCGCTGACGCCGCGGCAATACTGGGAAGTGCTGCACCGTTCCGGTTTCGGCGAACTGCCGGGCTCGGGCTTTCCCGGCGAGACGGCCGGTCGCCTGCGCGATGCCGCCGGCTGGAAGCCGGTCGAACATGCCACCATGGCCTATGGTTACGGCCTGTCGGTCAGCCTGCTGCAACTGACGCGCGCTTACATGGCGTTTGCCAATGACGGCGAAGTGATGCCGTTGTCGTTCCTCAAGCGCGAGCCGCAGGAAATTGTCGGCGAGCGGGTGTTCTCGCCGAGCGTGGCGCGCGAAGTGCGCGCCATGATGGAAACGGTGACGCAGGAAGGCGGCACCGGTTTGCGCACCCGGGTGCCGGGCTATCGTGTGGCGGGAAAAACCGGCACCGCGCACAAGCTGGTGGACGGCCGCTATGCGCCCGATCGCTATCTGTCGTCCTTCGTCGGCATGGCGCCGGCATCAAACCCGCGCCTCATCATTGGCGTGGTGATCGACGAGCCGTCTGGCGGCGTGTATTACGGCGGTAGCGTGGCGGGACCGGTGTTCGCACAAGTGATGGCTGCCAGTCTGCGCCAGCTTGCCCTGCCGCCCGACGCGCCGGAAACTGCAACACGCATGACGCAGAACACGCCGCCCGTGGTGGCGCGTGTGGGTGGGGGGGCGTGATGGCAAAAGCCGGCGCCAGATCTGCAGCGGCCCCACTCGCGTCACAGGCGATCCGGGAATCCGTGCCGCACATCATCGAACGGCTCGGCATTGCTGTCGACGAGCTCGTCAGCGACAGTCGCAAGGCCCTGCCGGGCGTGATATTTGCTGCTTACCCCGGTGAAACCCGCGACGGCCGCGATTTCATCGCGCAGGCTGTGGCGCAGCGTGTCGACGGCGTGTTGTGGGAGGCCGATCACTATCAGTGGGATCCTGCACTCGCGCTTCCCAACGCGGGTGTGGTCGGACTGAAAACCCGCATCGGTGAAATTGCGGCGCATGTCTACGGCGAACCGTCGCGTGCGCTGCACATGGTCGGCGTCACCGGCACCAACGGCAAGACCTCGGTGGCGCACTGGATTGCGCAGGCCTTCTCCCGGCTGGGGCGCAAAACTGCCGTCATCGGTACCGTAGGCAATGGTTTCCCGGGCGTGCTCACCCCCGCGCTCAACACCACGCCCGATGCCATCGAATTGCAGCGGCGTCTTGCGATCTACCGCAAGCAGGGCGCGGCCGCGTGCGCCATGGAGGTGTCTTCGCATGGCCTTGCGCAGGGGCGCGTCAACGGCACGCAGTTCAACGTCGCCGTGCTGACCAATCTGTCGCGCGACCATCTCGATTACCACGGCGACATGGAGAACTATGCGGCTGCCAAGTCGCGTCTGTTCAACTGGCCGGGGCTGGAGTGGGTCGTGCTGAATGTCGACGACGCGTTTGGCCAGCAACTTGAAAGCGAGACCCGATCCGCGCGCGTTGCGGGCTATGGCTTCCAGCGTGGCGCCGTGGTGGGCGACAAACTGCGCCTGTCGCAGGCCGGCCTGCATCTTGGGGTACGCACCGACTGGGGCAATGCCGACATCGATGCGCCGCTGCTGGGCCGCTTCAATGCCGCGAACCTGCTTGCCGTACTCACCACGCTGCTGGTGTCGGGCATCAAGCTGGATGAGGCAGGCAAGGCGCTAGCGCACATCACCCCGCCACCGGGGCGGATGCAGACTTTCGGCGGCGACGCGCATCCTCTGGTGGTGGTGGATTACGCCCACACCCCCGATGCGCTCGAAAAGGCGCTCGCCACTCTGCGCGAAATCGTCAGCGGCGGGCGCCTCATTTGCGTATTCGGCTGCGGCGGCAACCGCGACAAGGGTAAGCGCCCGTTGATGGGGCAGGCTGCCGCCCAGGGCGCAGATGAAGTCTGGATCACCAGCGACAATCCGCGCAACGAAGATCCGCGCCACATCATCGACGACATCCTCGCGGGCGCTGCCGGCAAGCCGCATGTCGAGCCGGACCGTGCGCGCGCCATCTTCGAGGCCATCGGCGGCGCGCATCAGGGCGATGTCGTGCTGATCGCTGGCAAGGGCCACGAGGACTATCAGGAAATCGCCGGCGAGCGCCTGCCGTTCTCCGACGTGGCGGTGGCGAAGAAGGCACTGGAGGCGTGGGCATGAGTGCGCCCATGATGAAGCTTTCCGAAGCCGCCGCCATGCTCGGCGTATCGTTTGCCGGCGTGGATGCCGAAGTGAGGCGCGTTTCCACCGACAGCCGCACCATCCGGGCGGGCGACCTCTTCATCGCGCTGCGCGGCGAGAAATTCGACGGCGGTGCTTTCGCTGCGCAGGCCTTGCAGCAGGGCGCCGCCGGTGTGGTGCTCGACCGCACGCAGGCGCCCGACATCGCTGTCGCCCTACGCGTCGACGATACCCGTCTCGCACTCGGCAGGCTGGCTGCCGAGTGGCGCCAGCGCTTCGCCATTCCGGTAGTCGCCATTACCGGCAGCAACGGCAAGACCACGGTGAAGGAAATGCTGGCGGCAATCCTGCGCCTGGAGGCCGGGTCGGATGCGGCGGTATTGCATACCGAGGGCAACCTCAACAATGACATCGGGCTGCCGCTGATGCTGCTGCGCCTGCGTGAGACACATCAATTCGCCGTGCTGGAAATGGGTATGAACCACGCCGGTGAAATCGACTATCTCACGCGACTGGCGCGGCCGGACGTGGCCGTGATCAACAACGCGCTGACCGCGCATATCGGCTATCTCGGTTCGATCGAGGCCATTGCGCGCGCCAAGGGCGAAATCTTCAATGGTCTGAAGGATGCCGGCATTGCCGTGTTCAACGCCGACGATGAGCATGCCTGGCTGTGGCGCGAGAGCAATGCGCGGCGCAGCGTGATCGATTTCGGAATCAGGCAGCCGGCCGTGGTGCGCGGGCAATATTTCCCCAGCCTGTATGGCTCGATGCTGACCCTGGTTTTGCCTGACGCCGAGTTCAGGGTGGAACTGCAGGTGCCGGGCGAGCACAACGTGATGAATGCGCTGGCTGCGGCGACGGCGGCCTTTGCCATCGACGTCAGCCATCACAGCATTGTCGCGGGCCTGTCGGGCTTCGGCGGAGTCAAGGCCCGCCTGCAAAGAAAGCCCGCGCTGCACGGCAGCACGTTTATCGACGACACCTACAACGCCAACCCGGATTCGGTGAAAGCCGCGCTGGCGGTACTGGCGCAGCAAACCGGGAAAAAGGTGCTGGTGCTGGGCGACATGGGTGAACTCGGCAGCGATGCGGCGGCGATGCACGCACAAATCGGCCTTGCCGCGCGTACCGCCGGGGTGGACAGACTGCTGGCGCTGGGCGAACTGACGAAGGAGACGGTCGGCGCGTTCGGGGCCGGGGCAATGCACTTCGAGCGCATCCAGGAGCTGCTGGCCGAACTCGAAAACGAACTGACTGCCGAAACCACCGTGCTGGTGAAGGGCTCGCGCTTCATGCAGATGGAGCGTGTGGTGCAAAGTTTTATCGTGGCACCCGACGGTCCGGCCGCCGGGGCACAAGGACACTGACATGCTGCTTTGGCTATTTCAACAACTGGGCCAGGACATCCGCGCCTTCAACGTCTTCAATTACCTGACGCTGCGCGCGGTGATGGCGACGCTGACTGCATTGACGATCTCCTTCATCGTCGGCCCCGCCGTCATCCGCAAGCTCACCGCGCTGAAAATCGGCCAGTCGGTTCGCAGCGACGGCCCGCAGACGCACCTGGTCAAGGCCGGCACGCCGACCATGGGCGGTGCGCTGATCCTGGTGTCGGTCGCCGTCACCACGCTGCTGTGGGCGGATCTGTCGAACGACTACGTGTGGGTTGCGCTGCTCACCCTGCTCGGCTTCGGTGTCATCGGCTGGGTCGACGACTGGCGCAAGGTGGTCGAGAAGAACTCGCGCGGCCTGGCCTCGCGCTGGAAGTATTTCTGGCAGTCGGTGATCGGTCTGGCGGTCGCGGCCTACCTGTGGCAAACCGCCAGCCTGCCTGCACACACCGAACTCATCATCCCCTTCCTCAAGCACGCCACGCTCAGCCTGTCGGCGGCGGCCTTCATCGCGCTTGCCTACTTCGTCATCGTCGGTTCCAGCAACGCGGTCAATCTGACCGACGGCCTCGACGGGCTGGCCATCCTGCCGACGGTGATGGTGGCGTCCGCGCTGGCGATCTTCGCCTACGTCGCCGGCAACGCCGTGTTCTCCAAATATCTCGGCGTGCCCTTCGTGCCAGGAGCCGGCGAACTGGCGATCTTCTGTGCCGCGATGGCGGGGGCGGGTCTCGCCTTCCTGTGGTTCAACGCCTACCCGGCCGAAGTCTTCATGGGCGACGTCGGCGCGCTGGCGCTGGGCGCTGCGCTCGGTGTGGTCGCCGTCATCGTGCGCCAGGAAATCATCCTCTTCATCATGTGCGGTGTGTTCGTGGTGGAAACCCTGTCGGTGATGGTGCAGGTCGCCTCGTTCAAGCTCACTGGCAAGCGCGTATTCCGCATGGCGCCGATCCACCACCACTACGAGCTCAAGGGCTGGAAAGAAAATCAGGTCGTGGTGCGTTTCTGGATCATTTCGATGATGCTGGTGCTGATCGGCCTGTCGAGCCTGAAGCTGAGATGAACTACGACAGCCTTCAGCTCTCCGGCAAAAAGGTTCTGGTGCTCGGCCTTGGCGACACCGGCCTGTCGTGCGCGCGCTGGCTTGCTGCGCGAGGCGCGCAGGTGAGCGTGGCCGACAGCCGCGTCGCACCGCCGCATGCACAGCGCCTGGCCGAATGGCTGCCGCAGGTGCCGCTCCATACCGGGCCGTTCGATGACGCGCGGCTGCAGGCGGCCGATATGCTGGTGGTGAGCCCCGGTGTTCCGCTCGCCGATCCGGCGGTCTCTCGTGCGATGGCCGCTGGCGTCGAGACGGTGGGCGATGTCGAACTGTTCGCGCGCGCCGTTCGTGCCCTCAATGCACAGCGCGAGCATCCCATGCGGGTGATCGCGATCACCGGCAGCAACGGCAAGAGCACCGTCACCGCGATGTGCGGCGACATGTGCCGCATGGCCGGACTGAACACCTGCGTGGCAGGAAATATCGGCCTGCCGGTGCTGGATGCGCTGTATGAAATCGAGCGCGGACTCACCCCTGCGCCGCAGGTGTGGGTGCTGGAACTTTCCAGCTTCCAGCTGGAAACGACCTCCAGCCTCAACGCCGATGCGGCCGCTGTACTCAATCTGTCGGAAGACCACATGGACCGCTACGCCGACATGGACGCCTACGCGGCAGCCAAGGCGCGGATTTTCAGCGGCAACGGTGCGCAGGTGCTGAACCGTGATGATGCACGCAGCCTGGCCATGGCCTTGCCAGGCCGGCGCGTGGTCAGTTTCGGCCTCGACCGTTGTCCAAAGGATGAGAACTTCGGCCTGTGCGAGGACGAGCTCTGTCTCGGCGGCGACATGCTCATGCCGCTGTCCGCGCTGCCGGTCGCCGGGCTGCACAATGCTGCCAATGCGCTGGCGGCGCTGGCACTGACCCGCGCGCTGGGCTTGCCGATGGAAGCGCTGCTGCGTGGTCTGGTGCATTTCAAGGGCCTGCCGCACCGGGTGGAAAAGATCGCAGAGATCGATGGTGTAACGTATTACGACGACTCCAAGGGCACCAACGTCGGTGCCACTGAAGCCGCGCTCTACGGCATGGGCAAGCGCCGCGCCGTGGTGATACTCGGCGGCGACGGCAAGGGGCAGGACTTCAGCCCGCTCAAGGCAGCGGTCGCAGCCAACGCCCGCGCGGTGGTGCTGATTGGGCGTGATGCGCCCCTGATTGCCGCTGCGATCGAGGGTAGCGGAATCGATGTCTATCCTGCCGCATCGATGGCCGATGCGGTTGCACAGGCATATCGCCTGGCCCAGCCCGGTGATGCCGTGTTGCTGTCCCCCGCCTGTGCCAGCTTCGACATGTTCCGCAACTACATCCATCGCGCCGAAGTGTTCATCGATGCGGTAAACAAGCTGGCGGCAGAAAGGGCGACAGGCTGATGCTCTACACCGCACGTGCCCCCAAACCCAGCGGAGAACTCGATTTCAGTCTGCTGTGGCTGGCGCTCGGCCTGCTGGCAATCGGTCTGGTGATGGTGTACTCGGCGTCCATCGCAATTGCCGAGGCGGCCCGATATACCGGCCACAACGGCGAATTCTATTTGCTGCGGCAGGGTATTTTCATCGCGCTCGGCGTGGGCGTCGGCGTCGCCGCCTTTCAGGTGCCGATGCGGGTGTGGCAGCAGGCTGCGCCCTATCTTTTCCTCGTCGGGCTGCTGTTGCTGGTGGTGGTGCTGATCCCCGGCATCGGGCGCGAGGTCAACGGCAGCCGTCGCTGGATTCCGCTCGGCTTTGCCAACCTGCAACCCTCCGAACTGATGAAGTTCCTTGCCGTGCTGTACGCCGCCGACTACACCACGCGCAAGGCCGCCTTCATGCACGATTTCAAGAAGGGCTTCCTGCCGATGGCCGGCGTGATGATGCTGGCCGGCGCCCTGCTGCTGCGCGAACCGGACTTCGGCGCCTTCGTCGTCATCATTTCCATTGCCATGGGCATCCTGTTCCTCGGCGGGCTCAACTGGAAAGTCTTCGCCGGGCTGGTGGTGGTGCTGCTGATCGGTTTTGTCCTGCTGATCCTGACCTCGCCCTATCGCCTGCAGCGGGTGCTCGGCTTCATGGATCCGTTCGCCGACCCGTACGGCAAGGGCTACCAGCTGTCGCACGCGCTGATCGCGTTCGGCCGTGGCGAATGGTTCGGCCTGGGTCTTGGCGGCAGCGTCGAAAAACTGTTCTACCTGCCCGAAGCCCATACCGATTTCCTGCTGGCAGTGATCGCTGAAGAATTCGGCTTCATCGGCGTCGCCGTGGTGATCGGCCTGTTCGCCTGGCTGATCGTCAAGGCCTTCCTCATCGGCCATCGCGCTGCCCAGCTCGAGCGCAACTATTGTGCGCTGGTGGCCCAGGGCATCGGCATCTGGCTTGGGGTGCAGGCGCTCATCAACATGGGGGTGAACGTCGGCTTGCTGCCGACCAAGGGGCTGACCCTGCCTTTCCTGTCGTTCGGCGGCAGCGGCATCGTCGCCAACTGTCTGGCCATCGCCGTGCTGCTGCGCATCGACTGGGAACACCGGCAGATGATGCGGGGGAAGACCTTCTGATGGCCGCCGTGAATCGCACCCTGATGGTCATGGCTGGCGGCACCGGCGGCCACGTCTATCCTGCGCTGGCCGTGGCCGACGCCCTGCGCGCGCGCGGCTGGGATGTGTTCTGGCTCGGCACGCGTGCCGGTCTTGAGGCGCGTGTGGTGCCGGCCGCCGGGATCGACATGGTGTGGGTGTCGATGGGGGGCGTACGCGGCAAGGGTCTGCTGAAGAAAGTGCTGCTGCCGGCCATGCTGCTGGTCGCCTTCTGGCAAAGCCTGCGTGCCATCCTGCAGCGCCGTCCCGACGTGGTGCTGGGCATGGGCGGCTACACCGCCTTCCCCGGCGGCATGATGGCGAGTCTTTTGAACAGGCCTTTGGTCATCCATGAACAGAATTCGGTCGGGGGGCTCACCAACCGCGTGCTGGCCTGCCTGGCCGAACGCGTGCTGACCGCTTTCCCCAAAGTGTTCACTCATGCACACGACAAGCCCATCCCCTGCCGCCACGTGGCGACCGAGTGGGTGGGCAACCCGGTGCGCACGGACATCGCCGCTGTCCCGGCGGGTGATCGTGCCGCGCGTACGGGGCCGCTGCGCTTGCTGGTGGTGGGCGGCAGCCTCGGCGCCACCGCCTTGAACAACCTGGTGCCGCAGGCGCTTGCGCTGCTTCCAGCGGACAAGCGTCCGCAGGTGGTGCACCAGTCCGGCCGCCAGCACCTCGACGCCCTGCGCGCGAATTATGCCGCCGCCGGGGTGGAGGCTGAGGTGCGAGACTACATCGAGGACATGGCCGCCGAATATCGGGCCTGCGACTTCGCCATCTGTCGCGCCGGCGCGATGACCGTGGCCGAACTGGCGTGTGCCGGCGTGCCGGCAGTGCTGGTGCCCTTCCCGTTCGCGGTTGACGACCATCAGACCGGCAACGCCGAATTCCTTTCCGACGCGGGTGCGGCTTGGCTGATGCAGCAGAAGGACCTGAATGCCGACAAGGTGGCCGTACTGATCGCCGGGCTCGATCGTGTCACCCTGTCTGCCATGTCTGACAAGGCCTTGAAACTGGCAAAACCTGACGCGACTCGCGCGGTTGCCGATATTTGCGAGGCACTGGCGAAATGAAACACGCCGTCAAACCTATCCACTTTGTCGGCATGGTCGCTGCGAGCAGGGAGCAGGGTTCCCGCTTGCGGGATGCGACCGGCCGCGAGCGGCGCCAGATGCCGATCTGCAGCCTGCCGACGTGGGGGACGCAGCAATGAAACACGCCGTTAAACATATCCACTTCGTCGGCATCGGCGGCGTCGGCATGAGCGGCATCGCCGAGGTACTGCTGAACCTCGGCTACGCCGTATCCGGCTCCGATCTGGCCGACAACGCCGTGACGCAGCGGCTGGCGAAACTGGGCGCGCGTATCCACCGTGGCCATGCGGCCGAAAACATCGCCGATGCCGACGTGGTCGTCACCTCGACCGCGGTACAGGAATCCAACCCGGAAGTGGCTGCTGCGCGCGAGAAGAAGATTCCCATCGTGCCGCGCGCATTGATGCTGGCCGAACTGATGCGTCTGAAGCAGGGGATCGCCATCGCCGGCACCCACGGCAAGACCACCACCACCAGCCTCGTTGCCAGCATCCTCGGCGAGGCGGGGATGGACCCGACCTACGTCATCGGCGGCAAGCTCACCGCAGCCGGCACCAATGCGCGGCTGGGGCAGGGCGACTTCCTGGTCGCCGAAGCCGACGAGTCCGACGCGTCCTTCCTCTACCTCACGCCGGTGATCGCGATCGTCACCAACATCGACGCCGATCACATGGACACCTATGGCCATGATTTCGAGCGTCTGAAAACGGCCTTCGTCGATTTCTGCCAGCGTCTGCCCTTCTATGGCATGGCAGTGCTGTGCATCGACGATCCGCACGTGCGCGAGATCCTGCCGCGCATCACCAAGCCGATCACCACCTACGGTTTCGACGAGGTGGCGCAGGTGCGCGCGGTGAATCCGCGCTTCGAGCACGGACTGATGCATTTCACCGTCAAGCGCGAGGGCATGGCTGACCTCGACGTGGTGCTCAATCATCCCGGCATGCAAAACGTATTGAATGCGCTGGCGGCCATTGCGGGGGCGACCGAGGTCGACGCCAGCGATGCCGCCATCGTCAAGGCGCTGGCGGAATTCCACGGTGTCGGTCGCCGTTTCCAGCGCTACGGCGAGCAGCCCGCCAGGGATGGCGGCCAGTATTGCCTGGTCGACGACTATGGCCACCACCCGGTGGAAATGGCGGCCACGCTGGCTGCGGCGCGCGGCGCCTTCCCGGGGCGGCGGCTGGTGCTGGTGTTCCAGCCGCACCGCTACACGCGCACCCGCGACTGCTTCGAGGATTTCGTGAAGGTGCTGTCGGAAACCGACGTGCTGGTGCTGACCGAGGTCTATCCCGCCGGCGAGGCGCCGATCGTGGCAGCCGACGGGCGTGCGCTCGCGCGGGCGGTACGGGTGACCGGCAAGGTCGAACCGGTGTTCGTCGAAAACGTCGCCGACGTGCCCGCTGCCGTGCGCGATCTTGCGCAGGCGAACGACGTGGTGCTGGTGATGGGCGCAGGCAGCATCGGCCAGGTGGCACCGGCATTGGGGAACAGCCATGCGGCATGACTACCGGATGAGCGAGATGGACCTGGGTGGCGGCGCCGCACCGGTGCTGCGCGGACGCTTCCTCTACAACGAGCCGATGAAGAAGCACGTCTCCTGGCGTGCCGGCGGTGCCGCACAGCGCGTCTACATTCCGGCCGACCTGGAAGACCTGATCTGGCTGGTGCGCTCGGTACCGGAGCGCGAAGACATCCATATGGTCGGGCTGGGCAGCAACCTGCTGGTGCGCGATGGTGGCGTGGCCGGCGTGGTGATCCTGCTGCACGGCGTGCTGAAGAAACTGGCGATCGAAAGTCGCACGCATGGTTTGCCCCCTGCACCCGAGGATATCGACACGGCCCTGGTGTATGCCCAGGCCGGTGTCGCCTCGCCCAAGCTGGCGCGTTTTGCCGCCAACCACGATCTGGTCGGCGGCGAATTCTGGGCCGGGATTCCCGGCACCGTGGGCGGCGCGATCGCGATGAACGCCGGCTGCTACGGCAGCGAAACCTGGGACAGGCTGGTGCAGGTACAGACGCTCGACCGCCAGGGCCAGCTGAACGAGCGATTGCCGGACGAATACGTGACCGGCTACCGCCATGTGGCCCTGAAACATGCGCATCAGGAATGGTTCATCGGCGGCTGGTTCCGTCTCGTCCGCGGCGACGGCGCGGCGGCACGCGAGACGATCAAGGCGCTGCTGAAAAAACGCATCGAGTCGCAGCCGCTCCACCTGCCCAATGCCGGCTCGGTGTTCCGCAACCCACCCGGCGATTACGCGGCGCGGCTGATCGAGTTCTGCGGGCTCAAGGGGTATCGCATCGGCGGTGCGCAGGTATCGGACAAGCACGCCAATTTCATCGTCAATGTGGGCAACGCGACGGCGACCGACATCGAGCGCCTGATCGAACATGTGGAAGACAGCGTGGAAGCGCGCACCAACGTGCGGCTGATCCGCGAAGTACGGATTATTGGAGAACGGCAGTGAGTGAATTGGAATCCGCGAAAAAATTCGGCAAGGTCGCGGTGATGCTGGGCGGCACCTCGGCCGAGCGGCCAGTGTCGCTCAACAGCGGTGCAGCCGTACTGGCGGCGCTGCAGCGACAGGGTGTGGACGCACATCCGTTCGATCCGGCCAACCGCAATCTCGGCGACCTCATCAGCGGCGAATTCGATCGCGTCTTCATCGCGTTGCACGGGCGTTTCGGCGAGGACGGTTGCATGCAGGGCGCGCTGGAACTGCTGCATCTGCCCTACACCGGCAGTGGTGTGATGGCGTCCGCGCTCGGCATGGACAAGTGGCGCACCAAGCTCTTGTGGCGCGCCGCCGGCCTGCCGACAGCAGACTGGGACATCCTCGGCGCGGCCAGCGATTTCGCCGCGGTGGAAAAGAAGCTCGGCCTGCCGATTTTCGTCAAACCCGCGCGCGAAGGCTCCAGCATCGGCATGAGCAAGGTGACCGCGCCCGGCACGCTCAAGGCCGCCTATGAAACCGCGGCCGAGCACGACGCGCTGGTGCTGGCGGAAAAATTCATCGACGGCGCCGAGTTCACCGTCGGCATTCTCGGCGACACCGCGCTGCCGCTGATCCGCCTGCAGCCCGCCCAGGACAAGGCCTTCTACGACTTCGAAGCCAAGTATCTGCGCAACGACACCCAGTACCACTGCCCGGCCGGCTTGCCCGAGGCGCAGGAAATGGCGTTGCGGCAACTCGCGCTGGAGGCCTTCCGCCTGATCGGCGGACGCGGGGGGGGGCGGGTCGACCTGATGCTCGACAGCCTCGGCAATCCTTATCTGCTGGAAGTGAACACTTCGCCCGGCATGACCGATCACAGCCTGGTTCCGATGGCCGCTCGCGTGGCCGGGCTGGGTTTCGACGCCCTGTGCCTGAAAATTCTGGAGCAGACCCTGGCATGACGCCTCCCGAGCTCGCCTCCCATCCGCTGTCCCAGGTCGCCCGCGTGCTGACCTGGGGCGCGCTCGGCCTGCTGGCCTACGGCGCAACCGGCTGGCTGGCGGCACAGCCGTGGTTTGCGCTGCATGCCATCGAGGTGAAAACCCCGGTGGCGCACGTCACCGAAGCGCAGATCCGGCTGGTGGCCGAGCGTCAGGTACGCGGCACTTTTTTCACCGTCGACCTCGAGCGCGTGCGCAACAGCCTGGAAAAACTGCCGTGGGTGCGCGAGGCGAGGGTTGAGCGCCGCTGGCCGGACACCCTGGTGGTGTCGCTCACCGAACACGTGCCGCTGGCGCGCTGGAACGACAACGCGCTGGTGAACGAGGCGGGAGACGTATTCGTTGCCGCGGTGGCCCCGCGCCTGGCGCGGCTGTCCGGGCCCGAAGACAGCAGTGCCGAAGTGGTGGGGGCCTACCGCCGTCATCAGAGCGCGCTCGCCCCGCTTGGCATGACGATTGCCGAGCTGCGCCTGTCACCCCGCCGGGCCTGGCGCATCCGCCTCGACAACGGCATGACGCTCGCGCTCGGTCGTGAGCAGACTGACGCACGGCTGGCGCGTTTCGTCGAACTGTATCCGCGGCTGTTTGGCGCGCCGCCGGCAGTCGAGGGCCGGGTTGTCGCCGCGGTCGCTCCCGTTACGGTCGACCTTCGCTATGCGGACGGCTTTGCTGTCCGCATGCCCGACAACCGCATGCCGGCCAGTTTTACCACGCAGGCACCGGCCGCCCCCAGCAAACCGAGTACAACATGAGTACAACGCAACATGAGTAAGCCAAGAGATCCCAAGAACCTCGTCGTCGGTCTCGATATCGGCACCTCCAAGATCGTTTGCATTGTCGCGGAGATCAACGACGAGGGCACGCTCGAGATCATCGGCATGGGGACGCATCCGTCGCGCGGCCTGCGGCGCGGGGTGGTGGTCAACATCGAGGCCACCGTCAACGCCATCCAGCGCGCACTGGAAGAAGCCGAGCTGATGGCCGACTGCAAGATCCGCGAGGTGTACACCGGCATTGCCGGCAGCCACATCAAGAGCTTCAACTCGCACGGCATGTTCGCCATCAAGGACAAGGAAATCAGCCAGATGGACGTCGATCGCGTGGTGGAAACCGCGCGTGCGGTGAACATCCCGACTGACCAGCAGATCCTGCACACCATCCCGCAGGAGTTCATCGTCGACGGCCAGGAAGACGTGCGCGACCCGCTCGGCATGAGCGCGGTGCGCCTCGAGGTGAAAGTGCACATCGTCACCGGCGCAGTCTCCGCGGCGCAGAACATCATCAAGTGCGTGCGTCGCTGCGGCCTCGAAGTGTCCGATCTGGTGCTGCAGCCGCTCGCCTCGGCGATGGCGGTGCTGACCGAGGACGAGAAGGAGCTCGGCGTGTGCCTGGTCGACATCGGTGGCGGCACCACCGACATCGCCGTGTTCACCAACGGCGCGATCCGCCACACCGCAGTCATTCCGGTGGCAGGCGATCAGGTCAACAACGACATCGCGGTGGCGCTGCGCACGCCGCCGAAAGAGGCCGAGGACATCAAGGTGCAGTACGGCTGCGCCTTGCGCCAACTGGCCGACGCGCGCGACATGATCGAAGTACCCGGAATCGGCGACCGTCCGCCGCGCACGCTGTCCCGGCAGACGCTGGCCGAGTTCATCGAGCCCCGCATGGAAGAACTGTATTCGCTGGTGCAGGCAGAACTGCGCCGTTCAGGGTTTGAGGAGCTGCTGTCGTCCGGCATCGTCATCACCGGCGGTTCCGCCGGCATGCAGGGCATGGTCGAACTGGGCGAGGAGGTGTTCCACATGCCGGTGCGCATGGGCTGGCCGCGCTACGAAGGCGGACTGGCGGACGTCATGCGCAACCCGCGCTATGCCACCTGCATGGGCTTGTTGATGGCCGGGCTGGAGGCACGCGGACGCGATGCACCGAAGCTGTCCGGCAACAATCTGAAGGATATTTTTGAACGCATGAAAAGCTGGTTCAAGGGAAATTTCTGACGCTGCCGCGCCTTGATCGGGCGCAGCGACGTCGAAACGGAATTTGGCGGTTGTGCCCCACGTGGCAGACACGCCAAAAGATTTTTGAGTGTGGTTTTTGTTTTGGGCAAAAGAGGAGAGCAACATGTTTGAACTGATGGATGTAGACACCCAGGATGCGGTGATCAAGGTAATTGGCGTGGGCGGCTGCGGCGGCAATGCGGTCGACCACATGATCACCTCGGGTTTGAGCGGCGTGGAATTCATCGCCATCAACACCGACGCGCAGGCACTGAATCGCAACCAGGCCAAGCTGCAGCTGCAGTTGGGCAATGGCGTGACCAAGGGCCTGGGTGCCGGCGCCAACCCCGACATCGGCCGCGAAGCCGCGCTGGAAGACCGCGAGCGCATCGCCGAACTGATCGACGGCGCCGACATGCTGTTCATCACTGCCGGCATGGGCGGCGGCACCGGCACCGGCGCTGCGCCGGTGGTCGCCGAAGTCGCCAAGGAACTCGGCATCCTCACCGTTGCGGTGGTCACCAAGCCCTTCATGTTCGAAGGCAAGCGCGTGCGTGCCGCCAATGCCGGCATCGAGCAGCTGGCGCGCCACGTCGATTCGCTGATCATCATCCCCAACGAGAAGCTGATGCAGGTGCTGGGCGACGACGTCTCCATGCTCGACGCCTTTAAGGCCGCCAACAACGTGCTGCACGGTGCGGTCGGCGGCATCGCCGAAGTCATCAACTGCCCGGGCCTGGTCAACGTCGACTTCGCCGACGTGCGCACCGTGATGAGCGAAATGGGCATGGCGATGATGGGTTCGGCCCAGGCCAGCGGGGACAACCGCGCCCGCATCGCCGCCGAACAGGCCGTCGCCAGCCCGCTGCTGGAAGACGTGAACCTGGCCGGCGCCCGCGGCGTGCTGGTCAACATCACCGCATCAAGCACTGTGAAGATGCGCGAGATCCACGAAGTGATGAACACCATCAAGGCCTTCACCGCCGAGGAAGCCACCGTCATCGTCGGCCAGGTGCTCGACGACAGCATGGAAGACGCCCTGCGCGTCACCATGGTCGCCACGGGTCTGGGCAGCCCCGTTGCCCGCCAGCAGCCGAAGCCGATGCAGATCATCCGCACCGGCACCGACGATGCGCCGATGATGATGGGGGGCAGCGAAGAGGTGCCCAGCGTGATGACCAACCGGCGCAACCGCACGGTCCAGGCGATGTCCGATTCAGGCATCGATACCCTGGACATTCCGGCCTTCCTGCGTCGTCAGGCGGATTGAGGCTGGGTAACCGTTCGTACGGCAGCCGGACGCAATCCGGTTCCCGTGCGAATGGCGGCCTGTCCTTGTGACCGGTTAAAATGACCGGATGATCAAGCAACGCACCCTGAAAACGCCGGTCAAGGCGACCGGCGTCGGCCTGCATTCCGGCGTCAAGGTCGAGATGACCCTGCGCCCGGCCGGCCCCAATACCGGTATCGTATTCCGGCGGATGGATCTCGTTCCGCCAGCCGAACTCAAGGCTGACCCGTATCTGGTGACCGATACACGTTTGTGCTCGATGCTCGAGTCCGGCCCTGCCAAGGTGTCCACGGTCGAGCACCTGATGTCCGCACTCGCGGGGTTGGGCATCGACAACCTGCTGGTCGACCTGACCGGCCCCGAAATTCCCATCATGGACGGCTCCTCGGCGCCCTTCGTGTTTCTGCTGCAATCCGCCGGCATCGTCGAACAGGATGCGGCGAAGCGCTATGTGCGCATCAAGCAGCCGATCGAAGTACATGACGGCGACAAGTGGGCGCGCTTCGTTCCACATAATGGGTTCAAGGTCGAGTTCACCATCGACTTCAAGCATCCGGTGTTCGACAAGAGCGGCAAGACCGTCAGCATCGACTTCGCCGACACCGCCTACACAAAGGAGGTTGCGCGCGCCCGTACCTTCGGCTTCATGCACGAGGTCGAATATCTGCGCAACCAGGGCCTCGCGCTGGGCGGCTCGCTCGACAACGCCATCGTCATGGACGAGTTCCGTGTGCTGAATCAGGATGGCCTGCGCTACGACGACGAGTTCGTCAAACACAAGGTGCTCGACGCCATTGGCGACTTGTACCTGCTCGGCCATCCCATCATCGGCGCCTTCGAAGCCTACAAATCAGGCCACGCGCTCAACAACGCGCTGTTGCGCGAACTGTTGCAGCACCAGGAATCGTGGGAATTCGTCAGCTTCGAACATGAGGCTGACGTCCCCGCCGCCTTCCTGCGCCTGCATCCGCTCACTGCATGATCTCTCGCTGATGATCGTGGTCCGCCTGCTGCTCGTCGCCCTGCTCATCGCGGTGGGGGCGTTCGGTCTGGCGTGGCTGTTCACCGGCAACCGCAAATACCTGGGCATGATCGGCCGCGTGCTGCGCTTCGCGCTTGTCGTGGGTGTGGTGGCGGCGCTGGTTTATGTGGTCGAGCGGGTGGTGCTGAGGTGAATGTCCGGCAGCGGATCGAGCACGGCATCGGCCCCGGCCTGGGGGGCCTCGGCACCCAGTGGATCATAGCCATTGGCTTCACGCTGGTTCTGGTGCTCATGGCGATGCTGACCGGCCTGGGCCTCTCGCATATGGCCACGATCAAGGCGCGGATGGTGAATCTGGTCACCGAAAGCAACGTCAAGACTGAAAGCGTGTTTCAGATGCGCAGCGTGTCGCGCGAGCGTTTCGCCAGTCTGGGCCAGATGGTGGTGTTGCGCGACCCGTTCGAGCGCGATGAGGAATATATGCGTTTCCAGGCCCAGGCGTCCGAGTTCATCCGCGCGCGCGACCGCCTGCTCGGTTTGGGCATGGGTCCCGAGGAGCAGGCCACCTGGACGCGTGCGCGCCAGCTGATCCAGCGCGATGAACAACTGCATGCACAGGTCATCGAGCTTGCCATGGCCGGACGGAGCGAGACTGCGCTGGATCTTCTCCTGCGCGATGTCCGGCCACTGGAGAATTCGCTGCTCGATGTGTTCAACGAGATGGTCGAGCAGTATCGGCGGACGAATCAGCAGTCGCTACGCGAGTCCGAGGCGGATTACCGGGAAGCCGCGGCGTACATGATCGGACTGGCGCTGCTGGCGCTGGTGATGGGCCTGGCGATTGCCTGGGTGGTGATTTTGCGGTCGCGTCATGCCGAGTCAGAGCTGAGTCGGCAAAGCGAGGCCGCCATTGCGGCCGCCGAGCAGCTTTCCTGGGCCGCGGGTCACGATTCGCTCACCGGCCTCTCCAACCGGCGCGAAACGCAGCGTCACCTCAGCCTCCTGGTTCAGGACACCCAGGCGCACGGTATGCGGCACGTTCTGCTCTATATCGACCTTGACAAATTCAAGGCGGTCAACGACAGCTGCGGCCACCTTGCCGGTGATGAGCTGCTGCGTCAGCTGGCAAATATCTTCACGCGGCATGTACGTAGCGGGGATCTTGCTGCGCGGCTCGGCGGCGACGAGTTCTGCATCGGACTGGCCAACTGCGACATGGGCAAGGCGCGTCAGATCGCCGAGGCCATCCGCGACGATGTGGCGCAATACCGTTTTTGCTGGGAAGACCGGGTTTTCCAGGTGGGTGCAAGTGTTGGCCTGGTCCAGCTCGAGCCGACGATGGATG
Organism: Thiobacillus sp.; assembly: GCA_019459705.1. GTDB lineage: Bacteria > Pseudomonadota > Gammaproteobacteria > Burkholderiales > Thiobacillaceae > Thiobacillus. The sequence continues at coordinate 20,549 of JAIBFE010000197.1, forward strand.
TCCCTGCCGTTTTGCGGGCAGCGGACGCTGCCTGCTATCAGGCCAAGGAACGGGGACGCAACCAGGTTTGCGTGCATGGCGAACGCTAGGCAGCGGAGAGTTGCCTCGGATACTTCATCGGTGACGGCCCGCTGTCCCCAATGGGGGCACTACCCGGCCCTCTCGCCGGATCGGGCATCGGCCGTGGCGTGCGTTGATTTTGATGGGTAGGTGGGGGCGGGGCTTCCGCGTGTGGCCCCCGGGCACGCCGGTCCGGATGGGCGGCGAAGGCCGATCAGCCTTTCCGGTGATGCTGCAACAGCCGGTTCAGCGCTTCCTTCAGGGGGCCTTCCTCGATTTCTGCATTGAGATGCGCCAGGCCCTCCAGCGCGGCGGGCGGCAGGCCGTTTTTTTCGACGGGGTGGACGTAGCGTGCCATCAGGTCTGGATTGACGCTGATTCGCACGGCCGTCACCACGACTTCGCGCTTGCCCAGGCCTGCCATCAGGGCATCGGTCTGCTGGCGCAGGCGGCTGGCGACGGCGCCGCTGTCGCAGGCGAGGCTGAGCGTGCCGTTTTCCAGCTGCATGACGCGGACATGCCCCGCCAGCGCCGCCGGCAGAGCCCGGTCGAGTGCGGCCTGGGTACTGAGCAGGGCGCGAGCGCGCACGGCAAGGCCGTTGGGCAGCTGGCTGGCCAGCAGATCGGCGAGGCTGGAAGTGCTCATGTGCGCGACACGGCAGCGCCACGGAAAACCCGCGTCGCTGTCTTGATGACGTCACAGGAAGCCTGTGCCGCTATGTTAAAATTCAACGATTTACCGCGTCCTGCGGGCATATTTCGGATTCCTCATGCTGCAATCCATTTTCAAAAAAGTCTTCGGCAGCCGCAATGACCGGCTGGTCAAACAATACCTGCAAAAGGTGAAAGCGATCAACGCGCTGGAACCGGCGATGGAAAAACTGTCCGACGCCGAACTGGCTGGCAAGACGGCCGAATTCAAGTCGCGGCTGGAAAAGGGCGAATCGCTCGACAAGCTGCTGCCGGAAGCCTTCGCCGTGGTGCGCGAAGCGTCGAAGCGCGTGCTCGGGATGCGCCACTTCGACGTGCAGATGGTCGGAGGCATGGTACTGCACGACGGCAAGATCGCCGAGATGCGCACCGGCGAAGGCAAGACGCTGATGGCGACGCTGCCCGCGTATCTGAATGCGCTGGCGGGCAAGGGCGTGCACGTGGTGACGGTGAACGATTACCTGGCCAGCCGCGATGCCGAATGGATGGGGCGGCTGTACGGTTTCCTCGGGCTGACCACCGGCATCAACCTGTCGCAGATGCCGCACGACGCCAAGCAGGCCGCCTACGCCGCAGGTATCACCTACGGCACCAACAACGAATACGGCTTCGACTACCTGCGCGACAACATGGTCTACCAGATGAGCGAGAAGGTGCAGCGCCCGCTGGCCTACGGCATCATCGACGAGGTCGACTCGATCCTGATCGACGAGGCGCGTACCCCGCTGATCATTTCCGGGCAGTCGGAAGAAAACACGGCGCTGTACCAGCAAGTCAATCTGGTGCCGCCGCGCCTGGTCCGGCAGAAGGACGAGGAATCCGAAGGTGATTATTCGGTCGATGAGAAATCGCGCCAGGTGCTGCTGTCCGAGGCCGGTCACGAAAAGGTCGAGGCCATTCTCACCGAGATGGGTCTGCTGCCCGAAGGCGGCAGCCTGTACGACGCGTCCAACATCATGCTGATGCACCATGTGTACGCTTCGCTGCGTGCGCACGCGCTGTTCTTCAAGGACCAGCATTACGTGGTGCAGAACGGCGAGGTCATCATCGTCGACGAATTCACCGGCCGCCTGATGAGCGGGCGGCGCTGGTCGGAAGGCCTGCATCAGGCGGTGGAAGCCAAGGAAGGCGTGGCGATCCAGTAGGAAATCCAGACGCTCGCCTCGATCACCTTCCAGAACTACTTCCGCATGTACCAGAAGCTGTCGGGCATGACCGGCACCGCGGACACCGAAGCGTTCGAATTCCAGAGTATCTACGGGCTGGAGACGGTGGTCATTCCGACGCACCGGCCGATGAACCGCAACGACGAGCACGACCAGGTCTACCGCACTGCAGGCGAGCGCGACCAAGCGGTGATCAACGACATCCGCGCGCGCAATGCCAACGGCCAGCCGGTGCTGGTCGGCACCACCTCGATCGAAGCGAACGAACACCTGTCGGCCGAACTGAACAAGGCCGGGTTGCCGCACAACGTGCTGAACGCCAAGCAGCACGCGCGCGAAGCCGAGGTGATCGCGCAGGCGGGCATGCCGGGCGGCATCACCATCGCCACCAACATGGCGGGCCGCGGCACCGATATCGTGCTGGGCGGCAGCATCCAGAAGGAAATTGACGCCATCAACCAGGATGAGGCGCTCGCCGACAGCGAGAAGGTCAGCCGTGTCGCGGCGCTCAAGTCCGACTGGCAGGGTCGCCACGACGCCGTGCTGGCTTCGGGTGGTCTCCACATCATCGGCACCGAACGCCATGAGTCGCGCCGCGTCGACAACCAGCTGCGCGGCCGTTCCGGACGCCAGGGCGACCCCGGCTCCAGCCGCTTCTTCCTGTCGCTGGAAGATCCGCTGCTGCGCATCTTCGCCTCCGACCGCGTCGCCGCGATCATGAACCGCCTGAAGATGCCCGAAGGCGAAGCGATCGAGCATCCGTGGGTGACGCGCGCGATCGAGAACGCACAGCGCAAGGTCGAGCAGCGCAACTTCGACATCCGCAAGCAGCTGCTCGAATATGACGACGTCTCCAACGACCAGCGCAAGGTGATCTACGAGCAGCGCAACGAGCTGCTGGCGAGCGCCGATATCGGCGACACCATCCGCGCCATGCGTGACGATGTGCTGAACGAGGCCATCAATCTGCATATCGCGCCGGGCAGCATGGATGAGCAGTGGGACGTGGCCGGCCTGGAAAAGACCCTGGCCGCGCAGTTCTCGCTCGACCTGCCGCTGCAGCAATGGCTTGACGAGGACAAGGCGCTCAACGAGGACGGCCTGCGCAAGAAAATCATGGAGGTCGCCGACGCGCTATACAAAGAGAAGGAGGGGATGGTAGGCGCCGAGGGCCTGCGCCAGTTCGAGCGCTCGGTGATGCTGCAAAGCCTGGATACCCACTGGCGCGAGCATCTGTCGGCGCTGGATCACCTGCGCCAGGGCATCCACCTGCGCGGCTACGCCCAGAAGCAGCCGAAGCAGGAATACAAGCGCGAAGCGTTCGAACTGTTCTCTGCCATGCTGAGCGGAATCAAGACCGAGGTTACGCAGATCACCACCACGGTGCAGGTGCGCTCACCCGAAGATGTGCAGGCGGTCGAGCTGCTCGAAGAGCCCTCCAACGTGCAATATCAGCACGCGGAGTACGACGAGGCGCAGGATTTTGCCGCGGCCGACGCTGCAGCGGCAAACCCGGCCGAAGCCTATCCCAAGGTCGGCCGCAACGATCCCTGCCCGTGCGGGTCGGGCAAAAAATACAAACAGTGCCACGGCAGGTTGAGCTAAGGAGGACGGTCATGCCTTACTACGTGTTTCGTATGGGAATGTTCAAGGTGTTGGAAAAGCAGGGTGAGTGGGCGACCTTCAAGGAAGCCAAGGCGCATACCAACGCGCTGCGCAAGACGCTCGACCCCAAAACCGGCGACAAGTACAAGATGATCTTTGCCGAGAATGAGATCGCCGCGCAGGAAACCCTGACTGCCGAGCGCGAACTGGAGAAGACCCTCTCCGGCGACGACTGGTAAAAGTTATCCATAACCTGCTGCGCGGCTGATATCCGGGATCGCGCGCTGCCCGCTACGGTTTCTGGACAACTTATTCCTTAGGTTGATATGGCCGAGTACAACGAAGACGCTTACAAACTCGCCCGCAAGGCCTACATCGAACACAGCTGTCCGTTCGAGCGGGCCCTGCTGTCGCGCTGCGTCGCCTGCGATCGGTCGCGCAAGCTCAACCTGGCCGAGCGCGAAGCGATAGCCTGCGGCGATGCCGCGGCGCGCCAACACTGCCTGACGTTTTACCAGGCGCTGCACGAAAACGCGCAGTTTGCACTGAAGATCAATCCCGATGCGCCATGGCCGTTCGGCAAGGAAATCCGCGCCCAGTGCGGCGGCGTGCGCGGGCTGGCCGAAGCGATGGACGGCGTGGCAGACGAAACCACCGACATCGCGGCCACCGTGTTGCAAGGCATTGAGCGCTTCGGCGGCAGTGACCAGTTTCCCTATTCGGAAATCATGCGTGCCGTGGTGCATTACGAGCCGCGCAGGCGCCGCCCGTAACACAATGCTGCCGGGCGGGAACCTGAACGGCCTTGCCGCGGTCTCTTGGGCAGTCTGTATTTTTTGATTACACTGCCTGCGTGCGTGCCCGAATCCACCGATTTCTGCTGATGCTGCTGATGCTGGCCCTGCCATTGCAGGGGTTTGCGGCAGCCTCCATGCTGGGCTGCGCGTTTTCGCACCAGGCTGCGGTGGAACAGCTGGCGATAGCCGATGAAATGATGGCTGGCTGCCATGAGCCGGACCAGCCGGATGCACCGCCTACCCAGCACGACTGCAAGCACTGCGCGGTCTGCGCGCTGGCATCGGCATTGCCGATCCCGGCCAGTGACACGCCGGCGATTCAGCCTGTGACACGCAGCTTTACCACCCACCCGGCCGCCTCATACGGCGGCTTCGTCCCAGACGGTCCCGAGCGACCGCCCCGACCCGCCCTCGTCTGAATCCCGTGCCGCTTGACGGCGCGTCAACCCGATTTTGACCGCGGCGGATTCGCTGCGTGGTTTGCGAGGTTCAACATGTTGAATGTACTTTTTCGTCGTGCGGCGCTGCGGGCGCGCGCACGGTTTATCGGGCTGGCCACGTGCGCCTGGCTCGCGTGGATGCCCATGGCGCATGCCGCCGAGAGCCAGATGTCCAGTCAGGCTGCGTCTGTGCCGTTCAACCTCTACCAGGGCTGGCGCGACGATCCGCTGCAGGACTGGCGCGAGGCCAACGCGCGGGTCGGCGAAATCGGCGGCTGGCGCACCTATCTGCGCGAGGCGCAGCCAGGCGGCAGTCCTGATGACAGCGGGCATGCGCATCACGGCCACCATGGACACTGAGGCAATCACCATGCATGCGATGCCATTTCCCCTACGTCCGATCGTCCACGTCGTGCTGTCTGCCGCGTTGCTCGGCGGTTGCGCGAGTTTTTCCCGGGACGGCGGGTTCGATGCGGTCCAGTCCGCGACCCGTCAGCACATCCAGCAAGACGTGGTCTGGTCGCGAGACGACGCCAGCCGCAGCCGGACGCAGACGCGCATCGACGCCCTGCTGGCGCAGCCGCTCACTGCCGACGATGCGGTGCAGATCGCGCTCCTGAACAATCCCGGCCTGCAGGCGGCATTCAACACGCTCGGCCTCGCCGAGGCCGACTGGGTGGCATCGCAGCGCCTGCCGAACCCGGGCTTTTCCATCGGTCGGCTGACCCGGGGTTCGGAAGTGGAATGGGAGCGCAGCCTGCATCTCAATCTGGCGCGGCTGTTGACGATGCCGATGCGCGCCGACATCGAGCAGCGCCTGTTCGAGCAGACCCGGCGCGCGCTGGTGCTGCAGGTGCTGCAGCTGGCGGCCGAGACGCGCAAGGCCTGGGTGCTTGCTGTGGCGGCGACCCAGACCGCGCAGTACCAGCCGCAGGCGATGGAGGCAGCCGAGGCCGGCGCCGAACTCGCACGCCGCATGGCGCAGGTGGGCAACTGGAGCAAATTGAAGCAGGCGCGCGAGCAGTCGTTCTATGCCGATGCCGCGCTGGCGGTGGCGCGTGCCGAACAGGTGAAAGGTCAGACGCGCGAGCGCCTGGTGCGGCTGATGGGCCTGTCCAGTGCAGAAAAAGTGCAATTGCCCGAGCGCCTGCCCGACCTGCCAGCAGTCCTGTCGCAGCTGGCGGATGTCGAACAGCAGGCGATGGCGTCACGGATCGATCTGCAGATGACCCGGCTGCAGACCGAAGCCCTGGCAAGGAATCTGGGGCTCACGCGCAGCACGCGGCTCATCAACGTGCTGGAGCTCGGCATCATCAACAACGGATCGAACGAGGCGCCGCAACAGCGCGGCTATGAAATCAGTTTCGAACTGCCGCTGTTCGACTGGGGCCAGTCTCGCGTGGTGCAGGCCGAATCACGCTATCGCCAGGCGCTGGAGCGCGCGCGCGAAGCCGCGGTCAACGCGCGTTCCGAGGTGCGCGAAGCCTATGCCATGCAGCAGGGGCAGTACGCGATCGCCCGGCATCTGCGCGACGAGGTGGTGCCGCTCAGGCAGCGTATTTCCGAGGAAACCCTGCTGCGCTACAACGGCATGCTGATCGGCGTGTTCGAGCTCCTGGCCGACGCCCGTTCGCAGATCGCCTCGGTCAACGCCGCCATCGAGGCGCAGCGTGACTTCTGGCTGGCCGACGCGGATATGCAGATGGCGCTGGCCGGCAAGCCGGACATGCGGCCGGTCGCATCCGCCAGCCCCTCCATGACGGAGAGTAGCGGCGGGCATTGAAAACCTGTTTGTCCGCGAAGGGCGCGAAGGGTCGCGAAGAAAAGCATCAGGGGGTTCCCTTCGCGTTTCTTCGCGTCCTTCGCGGATCAAAGATTTAAAAAGGATTACTCATGACTTCAAGACGTGATTTTTTCAAGCTCACCGGCGCGGTCGCAGCGGCCAGCGTGAGTCCTGCGGCGATGGCGGCACTCCCCGAGATTGTCAGCATGGATACGCCCGCCACCCAGCCGCCGCTGGTGCCGTCCAGCGGGCGTCCCT
>JAIBFE010000202.1 GCA_019459705.1 Thiobacillus sp.
GTCACGCCAGCGCCGCCGTGCATGGCCTGCTGTATCTGCTGATGATCGCGATTCCCGTGTCGGGCTGGCTGATGAGTTCGGCCAAGGGCTTCCAGACCGTGTGGTTCGGCGTGCTGCCGCTGCCCGCTCTGGTCGACAAGAACCGCGAACTGGGCGATCTGCTTGCCGGCGTGCACCAGGCGCTGAACTTCACCCTGCTGGGCCTGGTCATCCTGCACGTGGGCGCGGCCCTTCAACATCACTTCATCGAACGCCAGCCGTTTTTGCAGCGCATGGGCTGGGGAAAAAAGGAGCGCACATGACACTCCATCTGACCCTGTTTGCTTTACTTGCGGCGCTGGCCGCACCTGCGGCGCACGCGGTGGAATACCGCACGGTGCTGCCGAAGCAGAGCACGATCCACTTCGAATTCCGCCAGATGGGTGTGCCGGTGAAGGGCGGGTTCAAGCGCTTCACCACCCAGATGGTGTTCGACCCGGCCAAGCCGGAGGCGGCGCGCGCACAGATCGAGATCGATCTCGCCAGCATCGACGCCGGTTCGCCCGAGGCCGACGACGAATCCGCCGGCAAGCTGTGGTTCAACCGTAGCGCATATCCGAAGGCGACCTTCGTCGCTAGCCAGATCCGCGCGCTTGGAAACAACCGCTACGAGATGCGCGGCACCCTGACGCTCAAGGGCAGAAGCCGCGACATGGTCGTGCCGGTGACCTACGCGCCCGGCAAGAACGTCGCCACCTTCGACGGCAGCTTCGTCCTCAAACGCCTGGATTTCGGCATCGGCGAAGGCCTGTGGGCCGACGTCGCCACCGTTGCCAACGAAGTCCGCGTGACATTCCGCATTGCCGCCACCGGCAACTAACCCGCTGTTCACCCATTTCAAGGAGAGTTACATGAAACGTCTTGTCATCGCTGCCGCACTTGCCACCTTTGCCGCTGCCGCCCAGGCTGCACCCGAAACCTTTGTTATCGACAACAGCCACACCTATCCGCATTTCACCTACAACCACCTGGGCTTCTCCAACCAGACCCACAAGTTCGACAAGACGAGCGGCAAGGTGATTCTCGACCGCGCCCAGAAGGCCGGCTCGGTTCTCGTGACCATCGATGCCAAGTCCGTCAACACGGGCTATGCGCTGTTCAACGAACACATCCAGGCCGCCGACTATATCGATACCGCCAACCACCCGACGATCACCTTCAAGTCGGAGAAAATGGCGTTCCGGGGCGACCAGCCGGTGAGCCTGGTAGGCGACCTGACGATCAAGGGCGTGACCAGACCGGTGACGCTCACCGTCACTCACTTCAAGTGCCAGCCCCATCCGATGCTGAAAGTGGAGGCCTGCGGCGCCAATGCCACCACTCAGATCAAGCGCTCCGACTTCAACATGGGCAAGAATGCCCCCTATGTCAGCGACGAGGTCACGCTGACGCTGGCGATCGAAGCGGTCAAAGAACAGCCGGCCGCGCAATAAGCGTACGCCGCAGGATGAATGGGGGGCCAACATGAAAATGTTGGGCCCCCAGTTAGTTGTGCGTGCCGGATCAGGGCCGGCCGGTGAGAAGGTGGCCAGTTGAGGGGGGGGTGGTGGGGGTGCGTCGGGTTGCCCCCCGGGTTGGGGCCGAA
>JAIBFE010000185.1 GCA_019459705.1 Thiobacillus sp.
GTCAAGACGCCGATGAAGCGCGTCGCCTTCTACGAGATAACCGAATCGGCGATCCAGGACGCCGTGCGCCATCCGCGCGAGATCGCGTCCGATCTGGTCGACGCGCAGCAGGCGCGGCGCGCGCTGGATTACCTGGTCGGCTTCAACCTGTCGCCGCTGCTGTGGAAGAAGATCAGCCCCGGTTTGAGCGCCGGCCGCGTGCAGTCGCCCGCGCTGCGCATGATCGTCGAGCGCGAGGAAGAGATCGAAGCCTTCGTGCCGCGCGAATACTGGACGCTGCATCTCGATACGCACAAAGGTGCGCAGGCATTCATCGCCAAACTCACCCACTTCAAGGGCGAGAAGCTCGAACAGTTCACGGTCGAGCACGAAGCGCGCAGCAAGGAATGGCTGGCGATGCTGGAGGGCAAGGATGCGCGCGTGATGCGCATCGAAAAGAAGCGCCGCGCCCGCCATCCCGGCGCGCCGTTCACCACCTCGACCCTGCAGCAGGCCGGGGTACGCCAGCTCGGCATGACCACCGACCGGGTGATGCGCACCGCGCAGCAGCTATATGAAGGCGTCGACCTGGGCGAAGGCCCGGTCGGCCTCATCACCTACATGCGAACCGACTCGGTGAACCTTGCGCAGGAAGCGATCACCGACATCCGCAAGTATGTGGGCGCTAACTTCGACAAGGATTACCTGCCGCCGTCCGCGATTGCCTACAAGGCCAAGACCAAGAACGCGCAGGAAGCGCACGAAGCCGTGCGCCCGACCTCGGTGATGCGCACGCCCGAGGCGGTGAAGCAATTCCTCACCCACGACCAGGCCCGGCTCTACGAACTGATCTGGAAACGCACCGTTTCCTGCCAGATGACGCCGGCCCAATTCGATACCGTCGCCGCCGACATCACGGTGGGCGAGGGCACCTTCCGCGCCACCGGCCAGACCCTGGCGTTTGCCGGTTTCCTGGCGGTATACCAGGACGACGAGGACGAGGAAGGCGAATCGAAATTGCCCGCGCTGGTCGAGGGCGAAACCCTGCCAGTCGACAAGCTCTACGGCGAACAGCATTTCACCCAGCCGCCGCCGCGCTACACCGAGGCATCCCTGGTGAAAGCGCTGGAAGAATATGGCATCGGCCGCCCCTCCACCTACGCCAGCATCATTTCCACCCTGCAGGACCGCGAATACGTGGTCTTGGAGAAAAAGCGCTTCCAGCCGACCGACGTCGGCCGCCTGGTCAACTGTTTTTTGACACGCCATTTCAGCCATTACGTCGACTATGACTTCACCGCCAAGCTGGAAGACAAGCTCGACGACGTGTCGAACGGCACACGGGTTTGGACGCGCCTCCTGGGCGAGTTCTGGAAGGAATTCGACGGCGACCTGAAGGCCAAGCAGGGCGTCGAACGTGGCTGCCCGATCCTGGAAGCCTGCCCCAAGTGCGGCAAGCCACTGTTCATGCAGGCGAGCAAGCGCGGCCTGTTCATCGGCTGCTCCGGCTATCCGGAATGCGATTACACGCGGCCGCTGCATGCGGCCACTGCCGAAGGCGACAATATTCTTGGCAAGGATCCGGCCAGCGGCCTCGATGTCAAACTGCTGTCCGGGCGCTTCGGCCCCTATGTGCAGATCGGCGAGATGCCGGAGGACAAGAAGGCCCCAAAGCCGCGCCGTGCCTCGTGGCCGAAAGAGATTCCGCTGGAAAACGCGACCCTCGAACTGGCGCTTAAATTCCTCTCGCTGCCGCGCGAGGTCGGCCACCATCCGACGACCGGGCTCCCCATCGTCGCCAACAACGGCCGCTTCGGACCCTATCTGCTGCACGACGGTAAATTCAAGTCGATTCCCAAGACCGACAGCGTGTATGAAATCGATCTGCCGCGTGCGCTCGAGGTGCTGGTGATGGAACGCGGGCCGCGCGGCGCCGCTTAAACCGCCGCGGTGGTGGAGAATAAGGGTGGGCGCCCCGAGGACGG
>JAIBFE010000213.1 GCA_019459705.1 Thiobacillus sp.
GCCCACGCGCAGCACGAAGGTCTGGCCGGCGGCGAAGAAGTCGTCGCCGTTGTCGGCATGCGGGTTGGCCGAGGTGAACTTGAAGATGTGGCTGTCGTTGCGCTCGTCGATGAAGTACAGGTTGTTCTTCTTGTCGAACGCCAGACCTTCGTGCGACACGCGCGGCAGGATGTCGCGGTGCTTGATCACGATGTCGGCGGGGGCGGCCAGCGGGTTGGTCACTTCGAACAGGCGGCCATAGTGGCTGGTGGGGACGGCAGCCGGGTCGCTCCAGGACTCTTCGGCGGTCAGGAAACTGCCCCAGGGGGTCCAGCGCGAGGCGTCGAAGGACTTGTGGCTGTCCAGCGCGGGCGAGGCAGCCGGGCTGTGCCAGATGGTCTCGGTCTGCATGGTGCGCAGATCGGTGCGCTGGATGCCGGCCTGACCGGTTTCAAACACGGTGAACAGGAAGCGGCCGGCTTCGGGGCCGTTCTCGTTCACGGTGTGCATGTCGTAGTTGCCGCTGTCGAAACGCGTGGCCTGGGCCGGGTCGCGAGCAACGATGGTCATCTGGCTGAAGTGCGGCGAGGACAGTTTGTAGGGCGCAGATTCGGGCAGCGTGCCGGCGCCGACGTCGCCGACCATGGGGGTGAAGTCTTCGAAGGAGGTGCCGCCGGCGAAGGCTGTGGACCCGGCCAGGACCAGGCCGATTGCGAGCGAGAGTTTCTTGAGCATCATGGAGGAGTTCCCTTTGAAAGCATGAATGGAGGTTGTGCCGGGTGGCAGCGTCTTCAGGTTTCCCTCGACGCCACATTCAGTCGACCCGGTACGCGAGGCATCCTATCGATCCCTTGTGTCATGCATATTTCAGTCAGCAGGATATATCTGGTTCTTCCAGCTCATGCCTGACCTGCCGGCCAGACAGGGCAGGCTCGCCCAATTTCCCGGCGCGTGCGAAGCCGGAACTCGCATACGCGCTGCACGGTCGGATTTGAGACTCGCTTACAATCGCTTTACCTTGAAACCCATTCCGCATCGTCTCCTGTTGTGCGCATCGCTTGCGCTGTGGCCGTCGTGGGGCCGTGCAGCCGCGCTCGATCTGCCTGAGCACCACGGCGCATTCTGGCTGCAGCTCGATACGCTGCCGGAACAACCGCAGTCGGCGGTCATGCAGGGCGCTCCCATTCGTTTCGGTAGTTTGGCCGCGCTGACCGAGCATGCGCTGCGCGCGCGGCCTGAATCGCGCGCGGCCTGGCTCGGTATCCAGGCCGAAGCGGCACGGCTGGATGCAGCCAGCGCTGCCAACTGGCCGACGCTCAGCGGGCAATTCAATTTCACCCAGAGTCGTGCGCTGTCTAGTTCCGGCGCATCGGTGCCGACGCTCCATCGTTACGGCCCCAGCCTCGCGCTCGCCTATGTGCTCTACGATTTTGGCGCCCGCGCAGCCAGCATCGATGCCCAGCGCTATCAACTCATCGCCAGCCTGCTGGGCAACAACCGCACCCTGCAGGATGTGATCGCCGAAGTCGAGGCGGCCCACTTTGCGCTGCTGGGCGCAAAGGCGCAGGTTGAAGCGCTGGCGCAACTGGAAACCTCCTTGCGCGCCAGCCTTGATGCGGCCGACGTGCGACTGCGCGGGGGGCTGGTCTCGCGCGCCGACCAGTTGCGCGCACGCGCGGCACTGGCCGAGGCGACGCTCGCGCGCCAGGCTGCGCAGCGCGACCAGGCCAAGGCGGAAGCGGCGCTGAAGCAGGCAGCGGGAATCGCGCAGACGCAGGCGCTGGTGCTCGACTGGGAGATCGTACCGCCGACTGCGCTTGAAGCCAGCACATTGCTGGCGGATCTGCTGGCTGAAGCACAGCGCCAGCGTCCCGACCTGCAAGCCCTGCAAGCCGCAGCAGCGAGTGCGCGCCTGGAGGCCGAACGCGCACGCGCGGCGCGCTGGCCGAGCCTGTCGCTGGCGGCCAATAGCGGCCGTACATTCTTCCTGGAAGATGACCGGGGGCCGTCGACCACCTACAGCGCCGGCGTGAACCTGTCGGTGCCGCTGTTCGACGGCGGGCGGCTGGCGGGCCAAGCGCGCGCCGCCGAACGTGATGCCGAGCGACTGCAGGCCGAAGCCGAGTCGCAGCGCAGTCTGGTTGCGCGTGCGGTCGTCGAGGCCTATCACGATGTGCTCCACGCACAGGCACAGCGCGAGGGCGTGGCGGTGCAGTTCGACAGCGCCAGCGAATCGGCACAGGCCGCCGAGGCACGCTACAAGGCAGGCGTCGGCAGCCTGCTCGAACTCCTGACCGCGCAGGCTGCTCTCGCGCGCGCACGGCAAAGTGCCACCCAGGCCGACTCTGAATGGCTCGCGGCGTTTTCCCGTTTGAATCACGCGCTGGGCCGTTTGCCCATCGTCTCTTCTTCGACCCCACCATGAAACTGCGCATTCTTATACTCGTCATCGTGCTGGCACTGGTCGCCGGCGTGGTGTACCGCATCCAGACCCAGCAGGCGGGCGACGCCAGGAAAGGCGGCGGAGACCGTGCCCTGAGCGTGAAAACCATGCCGGTGGAGGTGCGCGATTTTCCGCGGGCGATCGACCTGCCCGGCACGCTGGAAGCGGCGCAGCAGGTCGCCATCGTCGCCCAGGTGAGCGGCACGGTGCTGAAGCAGCATGTGCAGGAAGGCGATGCCGTTCGCGCGGGGCAGCTTCTGTTCAGCCTGGATGCGCGTCCTGCTCAGGCGCGCATCGCGCAGAGCCAGGCCACCCTGACCGGCGCACGCGCCGAGACCGCTGAGGCGGAGAAGAAACTGGAGCGCCTCGCCCCGCTGATGCAGTCGGGCTATATCAGCCGCCAGGAATTCGACGACGCCCAGGTGGTACTGGAAGCTGCGCGGGCGCGCGCCGGCACGGCACGCGCCGAGATGGAGTCGGCGCGACTCGATGTGGAGTATGCGCAGATTCGCGCGCCGATCGCCGGGCACGTCGGCCGCATCGGCATACGCGCAGGCAGTCTGGTACAGGCGGGCGGCGAGCCGCTCACCAGCATCCTTGCGCCCGGCGCGCTCGACGTGCGCGCCAGTGTGGCCCAGCAGGACTGGCCGGAACTGGCGGCAGCCCGCGCGCAAGGCAAGGTGACGGCCGAGGTTTTCCATGACGTGGACCGCACGGTGCAGGCGCAGGGCGAACTGGTGTTCGTCGATTCACAGATCGACGCCGCCACCGGTGCGGTGCCGATCAAGGTGCGGCTGAAGGCGTCGCCGCCTGCCCTGCTGTCGGGGCAGGGCGTGCGGGTACGCCTGCTGCTGGGCGCCCTGCCGGATGCCAGGGTGGTGCCCGAGGCGGCGCTGCAGCATGCGCAGGAAGGTGCCTATGTCTATGTCGTGCGCGACGGCAAGGCGGTGATTCAGCCAGTCGAACTGATACGCAGCCTCGATGGCGAGCAGATGGTGGAGGGCGACCTGCGCGCCGGCGAGCCGGTGCTGATCGAGATTCCGCAGCGGCTCAAGGCGGGCAACACGGTCACGATCGAAAGCGCGCGCCGATGAATCTGTCGCGCCTGTTCATCGAACGCCCGGTCGCCACCCTGATGCTGGTGCTGGCGATGGCGCTGTTCGGCGCGCTCGCCTACGTCCAGCTACCGGTTAATGACCTGCCGCAGGTGGATTTTCCCACGCTGCGCATCAGCGCCTCGTTGCCCGGTGCCAACCCGGAAACCATGGGCAATACCGTGGCGACGCCGCTGGAGCGGCAACTGGCGACGGTGGCCGGGATCGAATCGATGAGTTCGCAATCCAGCCAGGGCTCGACCAGTATCACCCTGCAGTTCGAACTCGGGCGCGACATCGACGCCGCCGCGCAGGACGTCCAGACCGCGATCGCGCAGGCGGCGCGCACCCTGCCGCAGGGGATGGACCCGCCGCAGCTGAGAAAGATCAATCCGGCGGATTCGCCCATCCTGTATCTGGCGCTGTCGGCCGAGCGCCTGCCCTTGACCGAGCTCGACGCCATCGCCGATTCGCGCGTGGCGCAGCGGTTGTCCAGCCTGTCCGGCGTGGCGCAGGTGCTGGTGTTCGGCTCGCAGAAATACGCGCTGCGCTTGTACCTCGACCCCGCCAAACTGCAGGCGCGCGGCCTCACCTTTGCCGACGTCATCCAGAAGGTGCAGACGGCCAACGCCAACCTGCCATCCGGCACGCTGGACGGCGCCACCCGGGCTTACACGGTGAAGGCGCCGGTGGCGCTCGCCGATGCCAAGGACTTCGGCGACATCATCGTCGCCTACCATGACGGCACCGCGCTCCGGGTGAAGGATCTCGGCCGTGCAGAGGACGGTGTCGAGGACGACAAACGCCGCACCTGGTACAACGGCACCCGCGCCATCGTGCTGGCGGTGCAGCGCCAGCCGGGCGCGAACACGGTCGAGGTCGCCGAGCGCATCCGCGCGATGCTGCCGCAGATTGAGGCGGAGCTGCCCGACGGCGTCACGCTGCAGGTGCATTCCGACCGCTCGCGCTTCGTCAGGGATTCGCTGCACGAGGTCAACTTCACGCTCATCCTCGCGCTGGCCCTGGTGGTCCTCGTCATCTTCGCTTTCCTGCACAACCTGCGCGCCACCCTGATCGCGGCGCTGGTGCTACCGAGTTCGCTGCTCGGCACGTTTGCCTTCATGCACCTGGCGGGCTACAGCCTCAACAACCTGTCGCTGATGGCCATCACGCTGGCGATCGGTTTCGTCGTCGACGATGCGGTGGTGGTGATCGAGAACATCGCGCGTCATATGGACATGGGCAAGGCCCGCCTGCAGGCCGCGCTCGACGGCGCGCAGGAGATCGGCTTCACCGTGCTGTCGATGACGATCTCGCTCGCCGCCGTATTCCTGCCGATTCTTTTCATGGGCGGCATGATCGGGCGGCTGTTCCAGGAGTTCGCGGTCAGCATCGGCGTCGCCGTGCTGCTGTCCGGCGTGGTGGCCCTGACGCTCACGCCGATGCTGTGCGCGCGTGGCCTGGTGCACGAACCGCTCAACAATCCGCTGTCGCGCGCTTTCGACGCCGGCTTCAACCGCTTCCGCGGCTTTTATGGCGATACCCTGCGCGCGTCGATGCGCCATCGCGGGGCGATGCTGCTGTTTTCGGTTGCGGTGCTGGGCGCGATGGTCTGGCTGGCCGGCCAGGTCAAGCAGGGCTTCATCCCGCGGGTCGACTCCGGCATGATCTTCGCCAGCGTGCAATATCCGGAAGGCATTCCGTTCGAAGAGCTTTCAAGGCGCCAGCAGCAGCTTGCATCCATCGTCCAGCAGCACCCGGCGGTCGAAGGCCTGATGTCCTCGGCCGGACAGGGCGGCGGCGGCGTCACCGGCGGCAACGTCGGACGGCTGGTGATCCGCCTGACGCCGCGAAATGCGCGGCCCGGTGCGGATGCGGTGATCGACGAACTGCGCGCGGCGACGCGCAGGATCGGCGGCATCAATGTCACGTATCAAAACCCGGCATCGATCAACGTCGGCGCACTGGTGTCCAGCAGCGACTATCAGCTGACCCTCACCGCAGGCGATTTCGAGGTGCTTAAGGCGGCTTCCGCCGCAGTCGAGAAGCGGCTGGAATCGGTGCCGCTGATCGAGGATGTCGACAGCAATCTGGAATTGCGCAATCCCGAACTGCGCGTCAGCCTCGATCCGATCGAGGCGGCACGCCTCGGCATCACTGCGCAGCAGGTGCAGCAGACCCTGTACGACGCGCTGGGTGGCCGCCGCATCAGCGAAATCTACGGCGCCAGCGACCAGTACGTGGTGAGCATCAAGGTGCTGCCCGAAGCGCAGCTGAACCCGGCCATCATCGGCCAGCTTCCGCTGAAAACCGCGTCGGGCGGACTCACACGTCTGGACGCGGTGGCCCGGGTGGAAGCGGGCGTCGGCCCGATCGCGGTGCACCACTACGGCCAGCAGCCCGCCGTCACGCTGTCGTTCAACCTCGCGCCGGGCGCCTCGCTCGATGCCGCGCTGTCCTGCCCGCGGGGGGGGGCGCGGGGAGGGCAGCGGCCTGTCCCTGCCCGTCCC
>JAIBFE010000217.1 GCA_019459705.1 Thiobacillus sp.
CCGTGCGCCAGGCGCAGGCGCTCGCGGAGGCCGGCGCCCAACTGGGGCGGCTCACCGTCACCACGCGGGAAGCTGCCGCAGCGGTGCCGCGCAGCCGCGCGCGCCTCGACGTGCTGGGCTGCCGCGTGCCGCTGATCGGCGACTTCCATTTCAACGGCCACAAGCTCTTGACCCAGGTGCCGGAGTGCGCCGAGGCGCTCGCCAAGCTGCGTATCAACCCGGGCAACATCGGCCGCGGCAACAAGCGCGACGAGCAGTTCGCCACCCTGATCGAAGTGGCGTGCCGCTACGACAAGCCGGTGCGCATCGGCGTCAACTGGGGCAGCCTCGACCAGGCGCTGGCGGTGCGCATGATGGACGACAACGCACGTCTGGCCGAGCCGGAAGACGCCGAGG
The DNA here is from genome assembly GCA_019459705.1 of Thiobacillus sp. Lineage (GTDB taxonomy): Bacteria > Pseudomonadota > Gammaproteobacteria > Burkholderiales > Thiobacillaceae > Thiobacillus. Next base: position 397 of record JAIBFE010000217.1, read on the forward strand.
TGGTGATGCGTCGCGCGATGGTCGCCTCCGCACTGGAGTCGGCGAAAAAGGCCGAGGAACTTGGCCTCGGCGGCGACAAGATCATCCTGTCGTGCAAGATGAGCCGGGTGCAGGACTTGATTTCGGTCTATCGCGATCTCGCATCGCAGTGCGACTATCCGCTGCACCTCGGGCTGACCGAGGCGGGCATGGGCTCGAAGGGCATCGTCGCCTCGACCGCCGCCCTGTCAGTGCTGCTGCAGGAAGGGATCGGCGACACGATTCGCATCTCGTTGACCCCCGAGCCGGGCGGCGAACGCACCCAGGAAGTCCGTGTCGGCCAGGAAATCCTGCAGGCGCTCGGCCTGCGCGCGTTCACGCCGCAGGTCACCGCCTGCCCCGGCTGCGGACGCACCACCTCGACCGTGTTCCAGGAACTGGCGCAGGACATCGAAACCTATCTGCGCACCCAGATGCCGGTGTGGCGCAGCCAGTATCCCGGCGTCGAATCCATGCAGGTGGCGGTGATGGGCTGCGTGGTCAACGGCCCCGGCGAATCCAAGCACGCCAACATCGGCATCTCGCTGCCCGGCACCGGCGAAGTGCCGGTCGCGCCGGTGTACGTCGACGGCGAGAAGACCGTGACGCTGAAGGGCGATCGCATCGCCGCGGATTTCCAGGCGATCGTCGAAGACTACGTGCAGCGGCGATATGGGCATTGAAAAATCGTTATCCGCGAAGAACGCGAAGAGACGCGAAGTGAAAACCAAGAAAACAGGGGTTGGGTTTTCTTCGCGCTTCTTCGCGTTCTTCGCGGATAAAAAAATTGATTTCTAGAACATGAGCAACAACAACATCCAATCCGTGCGCGGCATGAACGACTGCCTGCCCGATGTCACCGACACCTGGCAGGGCTTCGAGGCGATCGTGCGCGACTGGCTGCGGCGCTATGGCTACCGCGAGATGCGCACGCCGATCCTCGAGCACACGGGGCTGTTCAAGCGCGCCATCGGCGAGGTGACCGACATCGTCGAAAAGGAGATGTACACCTTCGTCGACGAACTGAACGGAGAATCGCTGGCGCTGCGCCCGGAAGGCACGGCGTCCTCGGTACGCGCGGTGATTCAGCACAACCTCTTGTACGACGGCGGCAAGCGCCTGTGGTACACCGGTCCGATGTTCCGCCACGAGCGTCCCCAAAAAGGCCGCTACCGGCAGTTTCACCAGGTCGGCGTCGAGGCGCTCGGCTTTGCCGGGCCGGACGTCGATGCCGAGCTGATCGTGATGTGCGCCGACCTGTGGCGCGCGCTCGGCATCGCGCCGACGCTGCAGCTCAACACGCTGGGGGACATCGAGTCGCGGCACCGCCACCGCGCCAAGCTGATCGCCTATTTCGAAGCGCATCAGGATGCGCTCGACGAGGACTCGAAGCGGCGCCTGCACAGCAATCCGCTGCGCATCCTCGACAGCAAGAATCCGGCGATGCAGGCGCTGAACGATTCGGCGCCCAGGCTGATGGACGAGCTCGACGAGGCGGCATTGGCCCATTTCGACGTGCTGCAGGCGCTGCTGCGCGCCAACGGCATCGCGTTCGAGATTAACCCGCGTCTGGTGCGCGGGCTCGACTACTACAATCGCACCGTGTTCGAATGGGTGACCGACCAGCTCGGCGCACAGGGCACGGTGTGCGCGGGCGGTCGCTACGACGGCCTGATCGAGCCGCTGGGCGGCAAGCCGGCGCCGGCGGCCGGCTTCGCCATGGGCATCGAGCGCCTGCTGTCGCTGATGGAAGTGGCCGGCACGCCGCTGGCGACAGCGGTTCCGGATGCGTATATCGTTCATGCCGGCGACGCGGCGCAGGCCTTCGCTTGGCAGGTGGCCTCCGCGCTGCGAGGCGCAGGACTGGCTGCCGTGCTGCATTGCGGCGGCGGCAGCTTCATGTCGCAGATGAAGAAGGCCGACGCCAGCCGTGCACGCTATGCGGTGATCATCGGCGATGATGAAGCTGCAGCACAGCAGGTAACGCTCAAGCCCCTGCGTGGCACGGCTGAACAGACCCGCGTCGAGCTGACGCTGGCAATTGAATTTCTCCAAAAGGCATAAACACGATGGCAACCTACGATCTCGACGAACAGGAACGGCTGGACGAACTCAAAGCCTGGTGGAAACGCTGGGGCAATCTGGTCATGATCGGGCTGGCCGTGGTGGTCGCCGCCGCAGCCGGCTGGCGCTACTGGCAGAACCATACCGTGACTCAAAGCCTGGAAGCCGCCACCGTGTACGAAAAACTCACCCAGTCGCTGGCCGCCAACGACGTCAAGGGGGCACGCGATGCCGGGGCGATGCTGATCGACCAGTACAAGGGCACCGCCTATGCGCCGCGCGCGGCGCTGTTGCTGGCGAAGCTGAATGTCGTTTCCAAGGATGTGAAAAGCGCGCAGGCCCAGTTGGAATGGGCGGCCGCCAACAGCAAGGAGCCCGCGGTCAAGGATCTGGCGCGCCTGCGGCTGGCCGGACTGCAGCTCGACCAGAAGCAGTATGACGCTGCGCTGAAAACGCTGTCCTCCAGCCACAGCGATGCGTATGCCTTCCGATTCCACGATCTCAAGGGCGACGTGCTGCTGGCGCTGGGCAAGCCGGCCGAGGCACGCGCTGCGTATCAGGCCGCCTTCGGGAAAATGGCGCAGGACAATCCCTACCGCAACATCGTCGAGCTGAAGCTCGACGCGTTGGGAGGAGAGACCAAATGAAGATGCGTTTGATTGTTGCCGGACTGGCGCTGGCTGTCTCAGGGTGCAGCACGGTCGGTTCGATGACCAGCACGGTAGGCGGCTGGTTCGGTTCCGGTCCGGCCAAGGCCAAGCCGGCCGACCTGGTCGAGTTCAAGCCGACCGCCAGTCTCGCCGAAGCCTGGAAGACCGACACCGGAGATGCCGGCGGTTATCTGTTTCGCCCCCAGGTCGAGGGCGACGATGTGCTTGCCGCCGGCGGCAGCCGGGTGGTGCGCGTCGCCGTTGCCAATGGCAACACGGCCTGGCGCACCGACACTGGCGTGAAGCTGTCGGCCGGGGCGGGTGCGGGGCAGGGCCTGGTCCTGGCGGGCGGCGGCAAGGGCGAGCTGCTGGCGCTCGATCTGGCCAGTGGTCAGCCGCGCTGGAAGATGACGCTGTCGAGCGAAGTGACGGGTCAGTTGCTGGCGCTTGTCGACACGGTGATTGCCCGCACGGGCGATGGCCGCGTGCATGGCCTTGCGGCGGCCGACGGCAGCCAGAAGTGGCTGTACAGCCGCAACCTGCCGGCCCTGAGCCTACGCGGATCGGGGGGCATGGTCGTGCGAGACGACGTGCTCTACGTTGGGTTTCCCGGCGGCAAACTGGTCGCGCTCAATGCCGCCAACGGTGCCCAGCTGTGGGAGGCCACGGTGGCATTGCCGCGCGGGGCGACCGAACTCGAACGGGTGGCTGACGTGATGGGCAATCCTGTGGTGGATGAGCGGCAGGTATGTGCCGTCGCCTATCAGGGCCGTGTGGCCTGTTTCGACCGCCGCAACGGCGCACCGCTGTGGACCCGCGACACCTCCAGCAACAGCGGACTGGCGATGGACGAGCGCAATGTCTACGTCACCGACGACAAGGATGCCGTGACCGCCTACGACAAGGCCAGTGGCCGTCCCGGATGGCGGCAGGACAAGCTGGCGCGCCGTCAGGTGACCGCGCCGCTGGCGCTGGGCGCCGGGGTGGTGGTGGCCGATGGTGAAGGCTATGTCCACGTGCTGTCGGCCGACGACGGCAGCTTCGTTGCGCGCGCCAGGGTCGACAGCAGCGTGCGCACGGCGCCGGTCGACATCGGCCCCGGATTCGCCGTGCAGACGGCCAAAGGCAGCGTCGTCGCTTTCAGACTCAAATGAATAACCATGCGCCGGCCGGTCCGGCGCAGCTAGGATAAACATGCTTCCCACTCTGGTTCTTGTCGGACGACCCAACGTCGGCAAGTCCACCCTGTTCAACCGTCTCACCGCCACGCGGGATGCGCTGGTGCACGACCTGCCGGGAATGACGCGCGACCGCCACTACGGGCGCGGGCGCATCGGCGGCAAGCCGTATTTGGTGGTCGATACCGGCGGCCTCGAGCCGGTGGCGAAGGAGGGCATCATGGCGGAGATGGCGCGGCAGACGCTGCAGGCCATCGACGAGGCCGACGCCATCATCTTCATGGTCGATGCGCGCAGCGGCCTGACGCCGCAGGACAAGGTGATCGCCGACCGCCTGCGCCGCGCGTCGTGCCCGGTGCTGCTCGCGGTCAACAAGGCCGAGGGCATGAACCGCGCGGTGGTGACTGCCGAATTCCACGAACTGGCACTGGGCGAGCCGCTGGCGATCTCCGGCGCGCACGGCGACGGCATTTCAGACCTGGTGGACGAGGCGCTGGCGCCGTTTCCGGAAGAGGAAGAATAGACCGACGAATTCGGCATTCCCAAGATCGCGCTGGTGGGCCGTCCCAACGTCGGCAAGTCGACCCTGGTCAACGCACTGGTCGGCGAGGAGCGCGTCATCGCGTTCGACCAGCCGGGCACCACGCGCGATTCGATCTACGTCGAGTTCGAGCGCGACGGCAAGCCCTACATCCTGATCGACACCGCCGGCGTGCGGCGCAAGGGCAAGGTATTCGAGACGGTCGAGAAGTTCTCCGTCATCAAGACCCTGCAAGCGATCGAGGATGCCAACGTGGTGGTGCTGGTGCTCGACGCGCGCGAAAACATTTCCGAGCAGGATGCGCATCTGGCCGGCTTCGTGCTGGAAACCGGGCGCGCGCTGGTGGTCGCGATCAACAAGTGGGACGGCCTCTCGGCCGAGCAGCGCGACGACGTCAAGCGCGATATCGGCCGCAAACTGGCTTTCCTCGATTTTGCCCGCTTCAACTACATCTCGGCGCTGAAGAGCAAGGGTCTCGACGTCCTGCTGAAGGACGTCGAAGCCGCGCACGCCGCCGCCTTCATCAAGATGTCGACGCCCAAGCTCACGCGGGTGCTGGAGATGGCGGTGGAGCAGCATGCGCCGCCGAAGAACGGACTGTTCCGCCCGAAGCCGCGCTACGCCCACCAGGGCGGCAAGAACCCGCCGGTCATCATCCTGCACGGCAACGCGCTGGAAGGCTTGCGCGACGACTACAAGCGCTATCTGGAGGCCAGTTTCCGCAAGGCGTTCAAGCTGCAGGGCACGCCGCTGCGGATACAGGTGAAGGAAGACACCGGCAAGAATCCGTTCGAAGGCAAGAAGCGCGCTGCCCCCACTGAAGGCGACGAGACGCGGCGCCGGCGCGAGAAGCGGATACGCCGCAAGGTCTACGGCTCGAGTTAAGCAGCGCGCGCAGGGCGAGCGGGAATGCCTGCGCCCGGTTTGGCTTGTATCAATGGACTCGGCTGCAGCGGGATTTCGCTATCCATGCGGCTGGATGGGAGCAGGCCGCATGGATGAGCCCTTTAATCAGTCGAGCCAGCGCACCAGATAGAACAGCTTGAATCCTTCGGACGAGCGCGACGGCCCGCTGGCGAGGGCGGCGTGGCGGCTCTTGGCGGGGTCTGCATGCGCCAGAGCCTCGTCCTCGCTGGCATACACTTCGACCACGCCTTCGGGAAAGCGCGTGCGTTTTTTGCCAGACGGCGAATAGATCACCACCGCCGAGGTACCGACGACTTTCGATTCGACATCGGTGAACAGGCTGGTGGCTTGCGGCATGCTCAGTGCGTCTTTTTCGGAATGCTGCTGATCTTGACGGCGTGCGAGGTGGGCGTTTCGTCAGTGAAGTGAGGACGCTCGTCCAGGGTGCGGCCGGTGAGCTTGGCGAGCTCGGTCTCGCGGGAGGAAATCACCATCAGGCAGTCCTTGATGTTCATGATGGTGGACTCGGTCAACGGACTGGGATTGCCGTCGCGCGGTGCGGTGTCGCGCACGATGGAAGTGAGGGTCTTGCGCATCATGCGCATGAGGCGCTGCTCGTCGTGCAGGGCTTTTTCGTCCATGGGGATACTCCGGAAACCAGCAAAGATCCTACATTGTCGGCGCCGGTCCCGGCTTCGTCAACGCAAGTCCCTGGCACGCGAGGGGATAAAAAGCGTGACAGGGGACATAAGAATTATGAACCGACGGCGCCATCCGGCTGTTTTATGCTTGCCTGCGAGGAGAAGCCGCATGTCAGACCCGAAAACACCCGATAACAGCGAAGTCCGTGAAATCCGCATCAATCCCATCGTGCCGAGCGAATCGGTGCTGGTCGCCACCGCGCGCAGCATGCGCCCGAAAAAGGCGGAGGAACTGGCGCCGCGCGACACTCGCAAGCATGTCGAAACCTGCCCGTTCTGCCGCGGCAACGAGCACAAGACGCCACCGGTGATCCTGAGTTGGCCGGCGGACGGCGACTGGCAGATCCGCATGGTGGAAAACCTCTACCCGGTTCTGGGCGACGACCGCGAACAGGCCGGCTTCAACTTTGGCCTGCAGCAGACCATCGACGGCTACGGCCGGCACGAAGTCATCATCGATCACCACGAGCATGGCATCGCCGTGCATGACATGGCCGAATCGCACCTGGCCGCGCTGTTCGGCGTCTACCAGACGCGCATGCGGCAGCTGTTCGAGTCGGACGAGCGGCTGAAATACGTGCTGGTGTTCAAGAACTTCGGCCCGGCGGCCGGCGCCTCGATCCCGCACACCCACAGCCAGGTGATCGCGATGCCGGTGGTGCCGGAAAACGTCGACGCCGAGGTGAGGAACAGCGCCGCACATTACGCCAAGCATCATCACTGCATATTCTGCGCGCTGATCGACGAGGCGTTGACCTTCGAGGCGACGATCTACGACCGCGCCTCCGGCGCGGTGCGGCGCAAGATCAACGTCGGCCAGTACGTGGTCGAGCGCGGCGAGAAATTCATCGCCATCAAGCCGTTCGCCAGCCGCTACGAATGGGAGGTGCACATCCTGCCGCTGGCGCACCAGGCCGACTTTCTGGATGTTCGCGGCGAAGACCTGGCCGACCTGGCGCGGGTGATGAAGCGCACCATGGCGCGGCTCGATGCCGTCATCGGCGGCGCGCAGTACAACTTCTTTCTGCACTCCGTGCCACATGACGCCCAGCGCGCCGCACACGCACCGAGCTACCACTGGCATCTGGAAATCTGCCCGCGCACGTCCATCCCGACCGGGTTCGAGCTGGGATCGGGGCTGTTCGTCAACACCATCAACCCGGAACAGGCGGCTGAGCGTCTGCGTACCGTCGAGTTGCAGGACGCACCTTGAGACTACAATGGCACTCTGTTAGCGAGCCCGAACGGTGACCATGCCGCCTGTCGATCAATCCGAAGCTGTCGCGTCGCGCGTCACGCAGGACGACACGCATGTCGATCGCCTGAACGCCTTGTGGAAGCTGTCGGTGCAGCATGGGCTTTCGGATTCCGCACGCATTCGCGCCATGCTGGACATGGCGGCCGAGGTGCTGGACATGGACCTGGTGGTGCTGGGCGAATTTGCCGAGTACTACACGGCGCGCTATGTCAGCGACCGGCTGGGAGTGTTTCCGGAAGGTTCGGTGCAGATGGTCGAGACGGTGCTGTGCCATAGCGTGCAGCTCACGCGCGAAGCCAGCCATATTGCCGACCTGCGTGCGCATCCGCTGTATGCCGACCATCCCGTGGTGAGCAAGCTGGGGCTGCGGACCTACTCCGGCCTTCCGGTTGCAGTCGGCGACGACGCTCGCTGGGTGCTGGCTTTTCTGCGCCGGCGTTGCGAATCTCCGCCTGACGCGGTCGATATTGCCTACATGGGACTGATTGCCGACTGGCTCGGCAATGCCTTGCACCAATCCGCGCAAAAGGACCTGCTGCAGCGCATTGCGCTGACCGATCTGCTGACCGGATTGCCCAACCGGCGCGCAGCCGAAGAACGCCTGCAAAAGGAAAGGGCGCGCACCCCGCGCGACGGTCATGGATTCGCGCTGGCGCTGGTCGACCTCGATCATTTCAAGATGGTGAACGATCGCTACGGCCATGCCGTGGGCGACGAAGTGCTGAAAGCCGTGGCGCGCCGGTTTGAGTCCGGGCTGCGCGAAGGCGACTGGGTGGCGCGCTGGGGCGGGGAGGAATTCCTGTTCGTGCTGCATGGCAGTACCGCGGCAGATGCGATCAGTATCATGGAGCGGCTGGCCGGAGCGGTACGTTCGACCCCGATTCAAACCAGCGTGGGCGCCATTTCGCTGAGCTTTTCCGCCGGGGTGGCCGCCTTCGGCACGCATGACAGCGAAACCCTGCCCATGCTGGAGCAGGTCGACCACGCGCTATACCGGGCGAAGGCGGATGGCCGCGACCAGGTCAGGATGACGGCTCCGACCCGTATTCCGTGGAACAGCGCGCTGCTGCGGCAGGCGCTGGCGGAAAACCGGGTCAGGCAGGCCTCGCAGGCCATCGTCGATCTGCAGGGCGGGCAGACGATTGCGGACGAGTCGCTGGCGCGCATCGAGAGCGCGACCGGCGAGATCATCGAAGCCAAGGATTTTATCGACATGGCCGAGGGCCTGGGCCTGATGGCCGAAATCGACCGTCAGGTGATCCGCAACGTGATGCAGCGCTGCGTTCTGCGCATGGAGCAGGGCGGCGCAACCGATTTTGCGCATTTCGTGAACGTGTCGCCGCAGTTTCTGGCGCGTCGGGATCTGGTCGAGGAAATGCTCGAGAATGCCTTGGGCTATTGCCAGACCTGCAGCGTGATGCTGGGACCGGTCAAGCCCATCGTGCTGGAACTGACCGAGCGCCAGCGCATCGTCAGCCTGGAGAAACTGCGCGCAGACCTGCAGCCCTTCATCGATTTCGGCTTTCGGCTGGCGCTCGACGATTTCGGCAGCGGCTATTCGTCCTATCTGTACCTGGCGCATCTGCCGGTCAGCTTCCTGAAAATCGAGGGCTGGCTGGTGTCACACATGCGCCAGGACCGCAAGGTGGCGGGCATCGTCGAAAGCCTGGCCAACTTTGCGCGCAAGGAAGGCATGCGAACGGTGGCCGAACACGTCGAGGACGCAGAAACCGCGCGCATTCTGGCCGACATGGGCGTGGACTACGGTCAGGGCTGGTATTTTGGGCACCCGCAGCTGGCGTAATGCGGGCTAGAATGAAACGTTCCCGCCCGCTCGGGGGAGCGTCGTACGCCCCCCTTTCTGAATACCTGCCCGTGAACCTCTCCTTGTATTGCCTCATCCCATCAACAGCCGCTATGCGTCCGGCTGCAAACCGGGAGCCGTCCCTTGTTTGAGCGGCACGCGGGTGGCGAGCGCGTCATCCTGGTGGCGCTCGATTTCGGCGATCCCGATTTTGCCGAGAGCGTCGCCGAACTGCGCCTGCTGGCGTCGGGCGCCGGGCTCGACATCCTGGGCGAGGTGCAGGGAAAACGCAGCCGTCCGGACGCTGCGCTGTTCGTCGGAAGCGGCAAGGCCGACGAAATCGCGGCGCTGGCCCTCGCCACCGAAGCCGACGTCGTCATCTTCAATCACGAACTGTCGCCGGCGCAGGAACGCAATCTGGAGCGCCGCCTGCAGTGCCGCGTGATCGACCGTACCAGCCTGATCCTGGACATCTTCGCCCACCGTGCGCAAAGCGCCGAGGGCAAGCTGCAGGTCGAACTGGCCCAGTTGCAGCATCTGTCGACCCGCCTGGTGCGCGGCTGGACCCACCTCGAACGCCAGCGCGGCGGCGTCGGCATGCGCGGCCCGGGCGAAAAGCAGCTGGAAACCGACCGCCGGCTGCTGGGCGTGCGGGTCAAGGCGCTGCGCGAGCGGCTTGCCAGGCTGGGCAAGCAGCGGCGTACCCAGCGGCGTTCGCGTGCGCGCCAGCAGGTGATGTCGGTGGCGCTAGTGGGCTACACCAACGCCGGCAAGTCCACCCTGTTCAATGCCTTGACGCACGCTGGCGCCTATGCCGCCGACCAGCTGTTCGCCACGCTCGACACCACCACGCGCAAGATCTACCTGCCCCAGGTGGGCGAAGTGGTGCTGTCCGATACCGTAGGCTTCATTACCCGCCTGCCGCACGACCTGGTGGCGGCTTTCCGCGCCACGCTGGAGGCCACGACAGAAGCCGATCTGCTGCTGCACGTGATCGATTCGTCCAGCCCCGGCCGCGAGCGCCAGATCGAAGCGGTTGAAAAGGTGCTGAAGGAGATTGGTGCGGATGCCGTGCCGCAGCTTCGGGTCTACAACAAGCTCGATTTGACGGGCGTTGCACCAGGAGTCGGGCGCGACGAGTATGGTAAACTTCAAAGCGTGTATGTATCCGCGCAAACTGGCGCGGGGCTTGAACTTTTGCGCGAGGCGCTGTCAGAAATCCTGCTTGCCGGCCGGCGTCAGGACGAAACGGACGCGGCTGGCGACACCTCTCCCCAACCTACTGCTTTCTCCACATAACGCTATGGCATGGAATGACCCGCAATGGGGCAATAAAGACAACCGCAAGAATAGCGGACCGCCCGACCTGGACGAGCTCTGGCCGCGTATCAACCAGCGTCTCCACGGCATGTTAGGTGGCAAGGATAGCAGCGGCGGGAGTGGCGGCGGAGACGGCTTTTCCCCGGCTGGCATGCCGGCTGGCGGCAATCTGGTCGGCTTGCTGATCGGCGTGCTGGCGCTGGTCTGGGTGGCGAGCGGCTTCTACATTGTTGATACCGGCCAGCGCGGCGTCGTCCTGCGCTTCGGCAAATTTGTCGAGACCACCGAACCCGGCCCGCGCTGGCATCTGCCGTGGCCGATCGAGGCCCGCGAGGTGGTCAACGTCGATCAGGTGCGCACGGTTGAAATTGGCTACCGCAACAACGTCAAGAGCAAGGTGCTGAAAGAGTCCCTGATGCTGACCGACGATGAGAACATCATCGACCTGCAGTTTGCCGTTCAATACATTCTGAAAGACCCCAAGGAATTCCTGTTCGTCAACCGTGCGCCGGAAGACACTGTGCTGCAGGTGGCCGAAACCGCCATGCGCGAAATTGTCGGCAAGAGCAAGATGGACTTTGTGCTGTACGAAGGCCGCGCCGACATTGCCGCGCGTGCCAAGGTGCTGATACAGGAGATTCTCGATCGCTACAAGACAGGTATCAGCATCAGCCAGGTGACCCTGCAGAACATCCAGCCGCCCGAGCAGGTGCAGGCCGCGTTCGATGACGCGGTCAAGGCAGGGCAGGACCGTGAGCGCCTGAAGAACGAAGCCGAAGCCTACTCCAACGATGTGGTGCCGCGTGCCCGCGGTCTGGCCTCGCGCCTGAAGGAAGAGGCGCAGGGCTACAAGCAGTCGGTGATTGCCAATGCCGAGGGTGAGGCCAGCCGCTTCGCCCAGATTCTTGCCGAATATCAAAAGGCGCCACAGGTCACGCGCCAGCGACTCTATCTCGATACCATGCAGACCGTGATGAACAACACCAGCAAGATATTGGTGGACCAGAAAGGTGGCAACAGCCTCTTGTATCTGCCGCTAGACAAGTTGCAGCAAATCGTCAGCCAGCCCTACAGCGGCGCGCCGGAAGTCCTGTCTCAGGCGCCGGCCACGACGACGCCATCGATACCTGTCGATACGCGTTCGCGTGATGCCTTGCGCAGCCGTGACCGGGAGGATCGGCCATGAGCAAGAATATCGGTTCCCTGCTGATTGGCCTGGTCGTGGTGCTGGTCGTGTTGAGCGGCAGCATGTTCACCGTCGATCAGCGACAGAACGCCATGGTGTTCCAGCTGGGTGAAGTGGTATCGGTGAAAAAGACGCCGGGCCTCTATTTCAAGCTGCCGCTGGTGCAGAACGTGCGTTATTTCGATACGCGCATCCTGACGCTGGATGCGGCCGACCCTGAACGTTTCATTACCTCGGAAAAGAAAAACGTGCTGGTGGATTCGTTCATCAAGTGGCGCGTGATCGATTCCAAGCAGTTCTATGTATCGGTGGGCGGCGACGAGATGCGGGCGCAGATTCGCCTCAATCAGACGGTCAACGACGGGCTGCGGGCCGAGTTCGGCAAGCGCACCGTCAATGAGGTGGTGTCGGGTCGCCGCGAGGAAATCATGAGCATCATCCGCGCCAAGGCCGACAGCGATGCGCGCAAGATCGGCGTACAGGTGGTGGACGTGCGCATCAAGCGGGTCGACTTGCCGGAAACCGTGTCGGAAAACGTCTACCGCCGGATGGAAGCCGAGCGCAAGCAGGTGGCCAACGAGCTGCGTTCGACCGGTGCGGCCGAAGCCGAAAAGATCAAGGCCGACGCCGACAAGCAGAAGGACGTGATCGTTGCCGAAGCCTACCGCGATGCCCAAGGCGTCAAGGGT
>JAIBFE010000189.1 GCA_019459705.1 Thiobacillus sp.
GATACAGGCTGGTGATAGCGACGATGGCAAATTTCGGGGCGATGAGCCGGCTGTCCAGGCCGAGGTTGACCAGAATGCCTTCGGCCAGCTGCGGGTTGATGAGGGCGCCGCCAATGATGGCGCCGAGCACGATGGCGGCCACCGTGGTGCCTTCCATCCAGCTGTTGGCGACAACGAGCTTTTCGGGCGGCAACAGTTCGGTGAGGATGCCGTATTTGGCCGGAGAGTACATGGCCGCGCCGACGCCGACGATGGCGTAGGCCAGCAACGGGTGCAGACCGGCCAGCATGATGAGACAGCCCGCGAATTTGACCGTGTTGGCAATCAGCATGACGCGGCCTTTGGGCAAGGCGTCGGCAAACGGGCCCACCAGCGGGGCCAGCACGATGTAGGCAACGACAAATGCCGTCTGCAGCAGCGGTGAGAACCATTCCGGTGCCGAGAAGAACACGAGCAGGCCGATGGCTGCAAAAAGCAGGGCATTGTCAGCCAGTGCGGACAGGAACTGCGCCAACAGGATGGTGTAAAACGCGCGGTTCACGGGGTATCCGGATCAGGGGCGGCGGAGGGGCGTATTGAGCAGGCGCCCAAGCGCTGACGAAAGGCCAGCGAATACAAGGAGTTGGTAATGGGATGGTTTCAACACGGGCGGGTTTGTGGTTGAATAAAAATCTTTTTTGACCCAGGGACGGGGATTTATGGCCGACCGCAGACTTCAAGTATTCTACACCGTCGCCAAGCAGCTCAGCTTCACCAAAGCCGCGGATATCCTGTACATGACCCAGCCTGCGGTGACCTTTCAGGTCAAGCAACTGGAAGAGCATTTCAATACCCGCCTGTTCGAGCGCAGCCACGGCAAGATTTCGATGACGCCCGCAGGCGATCTGGTGCTGGGCTATGCCGAACGCATCCTCGCGCTGACCGGCGAGATGGAAGCGCGTGTCGGCGAACTGACCGGGCAGGTCACCGGGCCCTTGATGATTGGCGCCTCGACCACCATTGCCGAATATCAACTGCCGCGCATCCTGGGCGAATTCAAGGAACGTTTCCCGCAGGTGCAGGCGCGGCTGACCGTGGCCAATTCGGAAACCGTGGCGGCCAAAGTGGCGGATCATTCGCTCGATGTCGGCCTGATCGAAGCACCTTCGCACAACCCCAACCTGACCACGCTGGCGTGCTGCGAGGATGAGCTGGTGATGATTTGCGCGCCGACCCATTCGCTGGCCTCGCGTTCGAGCGTGAATGCCACCGATATAGCGATGCAGCCTTATGTGTCGCGTGAACATGGCTCGGGCACACGCGAGGTGGTCGACGATTTCTTCAAGAGCAACGGCGTCAACCCCGACGACCTGCACATCGAAATGGAGCTCGGCAGCCGTGAGGCGATCAAGGGCGCAGTCGAGGCCAACCTGGGCGTCGCCATCATGTCGGCTTACACCGTCACCAAGGAAATTCAGCTCGGTACGCTGGTCGCGGTGCCGCTGCACCCCCGGCTCACGCGCGAACTGTCCATGGTCTACGCACCGGAAAAATTCCGCAGCAAACTGCTCGATGCCTTCATCAGCTTCGTCGAAAACAAGTTTCAGCAGTGCAATGTCGACATCATTCCGTTGAAACGACCGCTCAAGGGGCGCGGCCGCTGATGCGCGACAGCAAGCGCCTGGTATCCATCTTCAGGAGCTTGTCGGAACCCCGGCAGCAGGCACTGCTCGACTACGCGGAGTTTCTGGCCGGCAAAGACGGTGCTGAAACGGCTGCGGCGCCGCCCAGCGAGCCACTGCCGATCCCGCGTCCTGAGCAGGAAAATGTGGTCAAGGCGATTCAGCGTTTGATGCAGACCTACCCGATGCTGGAGCGCAACCAGATTTTCCACGAAGCGTCTGCGCAGATGACCCGTCACCTGGTACACGGTGTGGCGGCAGTAGAAGCCATCGACGAACTGGAGCGGATTTTTGCGCGCCAGTATCAGCAGCACCTCGACTCGCTGAAAAAAGACCTGCTGTCGTCCTGAGCGGGCACCTATTCAGTCGGGCAGTGCGCCGCCGCACTGCCAGCAACTCATGAAATTCCCGGGGTTCGTCTCGCCGCACTGCGGGCAGGCCTTTTCGTCGCGCGCAGGCGCATCGTGCAAGCAGGCCAGCACCTCGCGTGCACGTGCTTCCTGCGCATCGTCGTCGACCCATATCTCGGGCTGAGCCTGCATGAAAGGAACTTCGCCCAGCGCGCCAGCGGCGTTGGCGTTGAAAATGTGGCTGGCAATACCCAGGCTGGACAGTGCGTCGGCGGCCAGCTGGGCATCGAGCAGAGTGGGAGCGATGTGGACCCGTTTCATCGACGGGCAGGGGACGTCAGTCCTGGCGACGGACGCGCACGATCAGATCGATGCCTTCGGTCACCATACCGGGCGGCAGCGGCGGCAGACCTGAAATCTGCACATGCGTGGCGTCGATGTCGGACAGCTTGCCGCTGTCAACCTCATACAGGTGATGATGCGGGCTGGTGTTGGGGTCGAAGAACACCTTGCTGGGGTCGACGATCACCTCGCGCACCAGACCCTTTTCGAGAAAGAGTTTCAGCGTGTTGTAGAC
>JAIBFE010000238.1 GCA_019459705.1 Thiobacillus sp.
GGCCTGCTCGACGCCATCCTGTTGCAGGCCGAGGTGCTGGAACTGCAGGCGGCTGCCGACGGTCCGGCCAAGGGCATCGTCATCGAAGCGCGACTCGACAAGGGCAAGGGCCCGGTCACCACGCTGCTGGTGCAATCCGGCACCCTGCGCCGTGGCGACATGGTGCTGGCTGGCCAGGCCTTCGGCCGTGTGCGCGCCATGCTCGACGAGTCGGGCAAGATCGTGAACGAAGCAGGTCCGTCGATCCCGGTGGAAATCCAGGGCCTGTCCGACGTGCCGCAGGCAGGCGAGGACATGATGGTGCTGCCGGACGAACGCAAGGCGCGTGAAATCGCGCTGTTCCGCCAGGGCAAGTTCCGCGACGTGCAGCTGGCGAAAAAGCAGGCTGCCAAGCTGGAATCGATGTTCGAGCAGATGGGTAAGGCGAAGTGCAGCAGCTGCCCATCATCCTCAAGGCCGACATGCAGGGCTCCTACGAAGGTCTGGCGCATGCGCTCTCCAAGCTGTCGACCGACGAGGTCAAGGTCAACATCATCCACAGCGCGGTCGGTGCGATCACCGAATCCGACGTCAACCTGGCGCTCGCCTCCAAGGCGGTGCTGATCGGCTTCAACGTGCGCGCAGACGCGTCGGCCCGCAAGCTGGCCGAGTCCAGCGGCGTGGACATCCGTTACTACAACATCATCTACGAAGCAGTGGATGAGGTGAAGGCCGCGCTGTCCGGCATGCTGGCGCCCGAGAAGCGGGAAAGCGTCATTGGCAGCGTGGAAGTCCGCCAGGTTTTCGTCATTTCCAAGGTCGGTACCATTGCCGGTTGCTACGTGACCGACGGCGTGATCAAGCGCAACGCCGGCGTGCGCGTGCTGCGCAACAACGTGGTGATCCACCAGGGCGAACTCGATTCGCTCAAGCGCTTCAAGGACGACGTCAAGGAAGTCAAGGCCAACTTCGAATGCGGCCTGTCGCTGAAGAACTTCAACGACATCCAGGAAGGCGACATCCTCGAAGTGTTTGAAGTGGTGGAAGTGGCGCGTTCGCTGTAATGCCGAAGGATTTTCCGAGGGCGCGGCGCGTCGCCGACCAGATCCAGCGCGAACTGCCGGAATTGATCCGGCAGGAAGTGAAGGACCCCCGCGTCGGCATGCTGACCATCACCGAGGTGGAGGTCAACCGCGACATGGAGTTCGCCAAGGTCTACTTCACCACCCTGGGCGGCGAGCCCGAGCATGCCGCGTGCCTTCTGGGCCTGCAGCGCGCCAGCGGCTTTTTGCGCACGCAGCTGTCGCACCGCATGCAGCTGCGCGTGGTGCCCAAGCTTACCTTCGTGTACGACCGCTCGGTCGAGCGCGGCATCGAGCTCAGCCAACTGATCGAAACGGCCGTCGCAGAAGACGCCAAACACCCCAAGGACGAGTGAAAGCGCAACGCCAGCCTGTCGATGGCGTGCTGCTGCTGAACAAGCCGGTCGGCATCACCTCCAACGCCGCGCTGCAAAAAGCCAAATGGCTGCTCAACGCCAAAAAGGCGGGCCACACCGGCACCCTCGATCCTTTCGCCGACGGCCTGCTGCCGCTGTGTTTCGGCGAGGCCACCAAGTTTTCTGCCTATCTGCTCGATGCCGACAAGCGTTACCGCGCAGTGATGCAGCTGGGCACCACCACCACCACCGGCGATCCCGAGGGTGAAATCACCGCCACTCGCGAGGTCAACACCAGCCGCGCCGCGATCGAAGCCGTGCTGCCGCGCTTCACTGGAGACATCGAGCAAATCCCGCCGATGCATTCCGCGCTCAAGCATCAAGGAAGACCGCTTTACGAATACGCCCGCGCAGGCATCGAAATCGAGCGGCCGCCGCGCCAGGTTCAGATTCGCGCCCTCGAACTGGTCGAGTGCGATCTGCCCCACGTTGTGCTGGACGTGCAATGCAGCGCCGGCACCTACATCCGAACCCTGGCGCAGGACATCGGCGCCGCGCTCGGCTGCGGCGCCCATCTCACCGAGCTGACTCGCACCGAAGCTGGCGGCTTCAAGCTGGAGCAGGCGCACTCGCTTGTCGCCCTGGAAACCCTCGACGCCAATCAGCGCCATGCCCTGCTGCAACCCGCGGACTGTCTGGTCGCGCATCTGCCCGCCGTGCAACTTGATGCGGCCGATGCCACGGCGCTGTGCCAGGGCCGCAGCGTCGCGCATCCGACTGCGCATCCCGGGCTCACGCGCGTATATGCCGCCCCGCACACCTTTATTGGCCTGGCTGACATCGACGCGGGCCATCTGGTGCCGCGCCGGCTGATCGCCACTCAACAGGCTTGAGTTCAGGCCCCTTTTCAGCGTAAAATCTGCGGTTTCCCAGAACGTGTCCCGCTCAGCCGCAGGCCACGCGATTTCAGAAGGAGTACGTCATGGCTGTCACCACCGCGCAAAAAGCGCAAGTCGTCCAGGATTTTCAACGCGCCGCCGCCGATACCGGCTCCCCCGAAGTGCAGGTTGCTCTGCTGACGGCCCGCATCAACGATCTGACCGGCCACTTCAAGGCCAACATGAAGGATCACCACTCGCGTCGTGGTCTGCTGAAGATGGTGAGCCGCCGCCGCAAGCTGCTCGACTACCTGAAGCGCACCAACCTCGAAGGCTACAAGACCCTGATCGATCGCCTCGGTCTGCGCAAGTAATTCCGACAGGGCCACTGTGATGACCCGGCACCCTGCTGCACCGGCACAGTGGATGGGGCGTATTGCCCCCTGAATTTCCCACGCCCCGCTTCTGCGGGGCGTTTTTGCTTTGAAAGGAACACGTATGAGCGCTATCAAGAAAACTTTCGCTTACGGCCGCCACCAGGTCACTCTGGAAACGGGCGAAATCGCCCGCCAGGCCTCCGGCGCCGTCATCGTCAACATGGACGACACCGTGGTGCTGGTCACCGTGGTCGCCAACAACGAAGACAAGCCGGGCCAGTATTTATTTCCGCTGACCGTCGACTACCTGGAAAACACCTACGCGGCCGGCCGTATCCCCGGTGGCTTCCTCAAGCGTGAAAGCCGCCCGTCCGAAGGCGAAACGCTGACCTCGCGCCTGATCGACCGCCCGATCCGTCCGCTCTTCCCGGAAGGCTTCTTCAACGAAGTGCAGATCATCGCCACCGTGATGTCGTCCAACCCCGAAGTCAGTGCCGACATCCCCGCGCTGATCGGCGCCTCAGCCGCCCTGTCGCTGTCCGGCCTGCCGTTCGACGGCCCGGTGGGCGCGGCGCGCGTCGGATTCATCAACGGTGAATACGTACTCAACCCGACCAACTCCGAGCTGAAGGATTCGGCGCTGGACCTGGTCGTCGCCGGCACCGAAACCGCCGTGCTGATGGTCGAATCCGAAGCGATGGAACTGCCGGAAGACATCATGCTGGGCGCGGTCGTGTTCGGCCACACCCAGATGCAGGCTGCGATCAACGCGATCAACGAACTGGCCGACGAAGCCGGCGCCGACGCCTGGGACTGGCAGCCGCTCGCCGAAGACACCGCGATGGTGGAACGCCTCAAGACGCTGGCCGAGGACGGCCTGCAGCAGGCCTACAACATCAAGCAGAAGCAGGCGCGCATGGCCGCCATCGACGACGTGCGCAGCAAGGCCTTCGCTGAACTGATCACCAGCGACATGGACACCGTCGCGCAGAACCACGTCAAGGACGCCTTCCACCGCCTCGAAGCCGGCGTGGTGCGCAACCGCATCCTGTCGGGCCAGCCGCGCATCGACGGCCGCGACACCCGCACCGTGCGCCCGATCACCATCCGCACCGGCGTACTGCCGCGCACCCACGGTTCCGCCCTGTTCACCCGCGGCGAAACCCAGGCGCTGGTGGTCACCACGCTCGGCACCGGCCGCGACGAGCAGACCATCGACGCGCTCGAAGGCAGCTACTCCGACCGCTTCATGCTGCACTACAACATGCCCCCCTACGCCACCGGCGAAACCGGCCGCGTGGGCTCGCCCAAGCGCCGCGAAATCGGCCACGGCCGCCTGGCCAAGCGCGCGCTGCTGGCGGTGGTGCCCTCCAAGGAAGAGTTCGGCTACACCATGCGCGTGGTGTCGGAAATCACCGAATCCAACGGCTCGTCGTCGATGGCATCGGTGTGCGGCGGCTGCCTCTCGCTGATGGACGCCGGCGCCCCGCTGAAGGCGCACGTCGCCGGCATCGCCATGGGCCTGATCAAGGAAGGCAACCGCTTCGCCGTGCTGACCGACATCCTCGGCGACGAAGATCACCTCGGCGACATGGACTTCAAGGTCGCGGGCACCGAAAAGGGCGTGACCGCCCTGCAGATGGACATCAAGATCACCGGCATCACCAAGGAGATCATGCAGGCCGCGCTGTCGCAGGCGAAGGAAGGCCGCATGCACATTCTCGAAATCATGAAATCGTCGGTCTCCGGCAGCCATGAGATGTCGGCCTACGCGCCGCGCATCATCGCGATGAAGATCAACCCGGAAAAGATCCGTGACGTCATCGGCAAGGGCGGCGCCGTCATCCGCGC
>JAIBFE010000260.1 GCA_019459705.1 Thiobacillus sp.
TGGACGGCCTGCCTTTGCATCGCAATGGTTCGGCTTGGCGCTGCGCATCCGGCCACAGCTTCGACATCTCCAGCCAGGGCTATATGAATCTGCTGCCGGTGCAACACAAGCGTTCGCGCGATCCAGGCGACAGCAAGGAGATGGTCGCGGCGCGGCGGCGTTTTCTGACGGCCGGCTTTTACCAGCCGATTGCCGCTGCGGTGAGCCGGGCCGTGCTGGCCGATCTGCCCGCTGATGCAACGATCAGTTGCCTTGATGCCGGGTGTGGCGAGGGCTACTACCTGCGCCAGTTGGCCGCAGCGGTGGGGGACGAACAATCGCTGGCGCTGCTGGGGCTGGATATTTCCAAATGGGCCGTGCTGTCTGCGGCGAAGCAGGACAGGCGACCCAGCTGGGTGGTGGGCAGCAACGCCAACCTGCCGGTGCTGTCGGGCACGCTCGATCGCGTGCTGTGCATGTTCGGCTTCCCGGTGTATCCCGAGTTTGCGCGGGTGCTGAAGCCGGGCGGCCTGCTGGTGGTGGTCGATGCCGGGCCCGATCATCTGCGCGAACTGCGCGAAATCATCTATCCCAGCCTGAAGCCGGAACGCCCGCCCGATCTGCAAACCCCGGCGGGCTTCAGCCGCCTGCCGACGGAAACGCTGCGCTTCTCGATCGAACTGACCAGCGCCGAGCAGATTGCCGATCTGCTGGCGATGACGCCGCATCTCTTCCGCGCCACTGCCGAGGGCCGTGCGGCGGCCGCGGCGCTGACGGCGCTGTCGCTCAGCGTGGAGGTGCGGCTGACGTGTTTTGAACGGGGCAAGGGTTAAAAAACAGCCTGACTAGAAAACAGTCTGGGCGAGCGTTCCCGTTTTCCTCCCCGATACTCGATGCGGCTTGAAACTGCACGCACAAGGCGTCAAGCTTTCAGCCTCGTCTATCCATTCCTGAACATGA
This sequence comes from Thiobacillus sp., assembly GCA_019459705.1. Lineage (GTDB taxonomy): Bacteria > Pseudomonadota > Gammaproteobacteria > Burkholderiales > Thiobacillaceae > Thiobacillus. The sequence goes on from JAIBFE010000260.1 coordinate 940, forward strand.
ACGATCAGATCAAGCATTACTCGGACAAGCTGGCCTACGAGATCGACTCGTGGGATTTGAAGGTGGCCCTTGAAAACGGCGAGCCGATGATCGTGATCGATGCGCGCTCGCGCGGGGCCTACGAGGCGGAACACATTCCGGGTGCCGTATCCCTGCCCCATCGCGCGATGGACGCCGCCGCCACCGCTGGTTTCGACAAGGCCTGCCTGGTCGTGACCTACTGCGACGGCATCGGCTGCAACGCCTCGACCAAGGGCGCGCTGAACATGGCCCGGCTCGGCTTCAGGGTCAGGGAACTGATCGGGGGACTCGACTGGTGGAAGCGTGACGGCCACCCGACCGAAGGCAAAAGCGCCGGCACCTGCGCCAGCGGCACCTGCGGTTGCGGTTAGTCCCTCATACTTTCGTCTCCTGCCTGACGCCGCGCCCGGTCTTGCCCTTAGAATCACGCATTTGCGGCCGGGAAACGAGGATGTGCCCGTTTTCGTTCCGGTCGCTTCCAGGACCATCGCCCCAAGGCCCTGGCCCTGCCTATTCGCATTACAACAAAAAATGAACGCCCCCCTGATCATTCTGGTGACTTCCTTTTTCGTGGCGCTGACCATGGCCGGGGTGCTATTCATCATTTCGCGCACCTACCCCAAAAGCATCCGGGGGCTGACCGACTGGAGCTGGGGGCTGCTTGCCATGGCGCTCAGCCTGCCGCTGTTCATCGCCCGCGACCATATCCCCGACCTGTTCAGCATTGTTCTGGCCAACCTGATGATCCTGGGCGGCTTCATGCTGATGAATGCGGGCATCCGGAAGTTTTCGGGAACCCGGGCCCGCCTTCCCCGCGCCGGGTTGTACGCGGTTGTGCTTGCCTACGTTTCGCTGTTCGCCTGGTTCACCTACGTCCACCCCAGCGTCGCGATGCGGGTGGGGACTATGTATCTGTTCACGCTGATCGTGCTTCTCGATCTGCTGTGGGTGGCGCTGAAGGAACTGCCGCGTACGGCAGGCCGCAATATCCTGGTCTTCTCACTGACGATCCTGATCGCGACGCGCGTCGTTCGTCTTGGCAGCCTGATGTTCGGCATCGACCAGCCTACGGGCGTTTTTGATCCCTCGCTCTCGCAGCTGGCCTATCTCGCCATCCCCTCCATCATGATTCCGCTTGGAACCATCAGCCTCGTCATGCTTGCATCGGAGAAGCTGCACCAGGATCTGGAGTTTACGAGCCGCTACGACGATCTGACTCAATGCCTGAATAAACGAGCGGCCATGGAAGCGCTGAAGCGGGAGATTGCCCGCGCCAGACGCCACGGCAGCAAACTGTCGATCATGCTGATCGATCTGGATAACTTCAAAATCATCAACGATACGCACGGCCACCTCGAGGGCGACAAGGTGCTGGTGGATTTTTCAAGGCAGGCTAGAAGGCTTCTCAGGGAAACCGACCTGCTCTCCCGCTTTGGCGGGGATGAATTCATGGCCATTCTTCCAGGCACCGGTCTTGAGCATGCCTCGCTGGTCGCCGGGCGCCTGCATGAGGCCGGAAGGGAGGGTCAACCGCTAGCCTGGTCGATCAGTGTTGGCCTGTCGGAATGGCTGGGTGAAGATGACTCGCCGGAGGCCTTGTTGACCCGAGCAGACCAGGCCCTTTACAAGTCCAAGGCGTCTGGCCGGAATCAAACGCAGTCCATCTGAACTTCGCATCATGACCCCTACTCAACCCACCCGGCTCGACGCCGCCCACTTCGACAGCAAAGCCCGCCAATGGGACGACAACCCGGTATTCCGGGAACGCGGCCTGAAAATTGCGGAAGCCGTCCGCAAGGCCGTGCCCCTGCATCGGCAGATGAATGCCCTCGACTACGGCTGCGGCACCGGCCTGCTGTCCTTTCCGCTGAAGGACGAACTCGGCGCGATCCTGCTGGCGGACAGTTCGCGCGGCATGCTTGAGGTGGTGGCCGAAAAGATCGCCGCGCAAGGGGTTAACAACATGACGCCGGTGAAGCTCGACCTGCTGTCAGACCCGCCGCCGGCGCAGCGCTTCGACCTGATCGCCACCGCGATGACGCTGCACCACGTGCCCGACACCAACCACATCCTGCGCATCTTCCACGACCTGCTGCAGCCCGGCGGTTACCTGTGCATCGCCGACCTGGACCGGGAGGACGGCTCCTTTCACGGCCCGGAGGTCGACGTGCACCATGGCTTCGACCGCGCCGAGCTAGGCCGGCGCACGGAACAGGCGGGGTTTGCCGACATGCAGTTCCAGACCGTGTTCAGCATCACGAAGGAACGCGAGAGCGGGTCACGGGACTACCCGGTGTTCCTGATGACCGCGCGACGCGTAGGCGCATAGCCGCCAGGAAAGCCCCTTTCATGCATCGAGCCGCGCTCTCGCCCAGGCCAGGATGGGTTGCAGCCGCGGCGGCAACAGGCGCTCGGCTTCGATGAAGCTCACCCAGCGCGACTCGTCGTGCTCGGGGCGACCGAGTTCCGGCGATACGGGCAGGGTGATGTTCTCCTGCCTGGTTTCCGCCAGGTAGTAGCGCGCCACCTTGCCACGGCCATAAGGCAGGGTCTCGCAATAGGCATCGCCCCAGCGGAAGCCGAGATCGCTGATCGCGGCCTCTTCCGCCGTCTCGCGAATGGCCGCGTCGAGCGGCGCTTCGCCCGGCTCCACCCCACCCTTTGGAAAGTCCCAGTTGCGGTAGGCACGCAACACCAGCAGGCGCCAGCCGCCAGGGGTGCGGCGGGCGACGACCACCCCTGCCGAGAAGGCAAGCAGCTGGGAAGGGGGGGGTGCTGCAGGTCCGGGCATGCGCCATCATGGCACGACGCGCACCGCGGCCGCCACCGGGTCGGTGCGTGTCGGCCGATTCCGGTCTGGCAAGCGAAACCGGGGGGAAACGTCGCCAAAGGCATTTTCACCGACGCTCCATCGCCCGGCTCTGTCCATCCAATATCGCGTATTTTTAATATTTTTTCATATTTTGCTTAAGTTTTGTCCAGGACAACCGATCCTCCAGACATCGGGGCGAGTGATATCCGGTTTGGGTGAGCCAAACCATGCTCAGCCCCGCAAAACCCGAGGCTTTGGTTTTCCAGCAGCGGGTTAAACGGATCACATCCAGGACACCACATGAACAGCATTTTCAATTTCAGTATTGCCAAACGCCTTTACCTGGTTTCGTTCGTCCTGATCGCCGCACTGGCTGCCGTGGCAGTTTCAGGCTGGGTTGCACTGAAGGAGGATGCCGCGCTGGCCGATCGTGTGAGAACGGTTCGCACGCCGCAGCTGATGCGGATCGCCGCGATCGAACTCAACGTCACCCGTGTTTCGCTGCAGATCCGGCACGCGATTCTGGTTCGAACGGATGAAGACCTCCGCATCACGCTGGCCGACATCGCCAAGAAGCGCAGCCTGATCGAGGAGGCGCTCAAGGGATTCGAGGCGGGCGTCCTCGACGACGCCGAGCGCACAGCGTTCGACAAGCTGCCCCCCCTGGTCGAGGCCTTCTGGGCCGCCGGCGGCGAAAACATCCAGCTGATCGAGGCCGGCAACAAGGACGCGGCCTTCGACATGCTGGTGTCCCGCACCATTCCGGTACGCAACCAGTTGCTCGAGGTGCTGGCCGCTGAGAAGGCCTACCAGAGCGAGCAGCTCGAAAAGGAGCTTGCCATCGTCAAGCACGGCGCGGACAAGACGCGCATCCAGATCGTGTCGCTGGTCATGGCGGTGGCTGCCGGATTGCTGCTCTTCTCCTGGCGCATCGCCCGGGTGCTGCAGCGCAGGGTGGCGGTGTCACGCGAGGTGGCCCAGCGGGTTCGCGATGGCGATCTGACCGTTCCGGTGCGCGATGAGGTGGACGACGAGTTCAGCCCGCTGCTGGCGTCGCTGGACGAGATGCAGAATGCGTTGACCCGCGTGGTGGGCCAGGTGCGGCAAGGCGCGGAATCGGTCGCCACGGCGAGTACCGAGATCGCGCAGGGCAATCAGGACCTCTCGTCGCGCAGCGAAAGCCAGGCCAGCGCGCTGGAGGAAACCGCCGCCTCGATGGAGGAACTGGGTTCGACCGTGAAGCAGAACGCCGACAACGCGCAGCAGGCCAACCAACTGGCGAAAAACGCCGCCAGCGTCGCCGAGCAAGGTGGCGAGGTGGTGGCGCAAGTGGTCGACACGATGCGCGGCATCAGCGAATCGAGCAGGAAAATCGGCGACATCATCAACGTCATCGACGGAATCGCTTTCCAGACCAACATCCTGGCGCTCAACGCCGCTGTGGAAGCTGCGCGCGCCGGCGAGCAGGGACGCGGCTTTGCCGTGGTGGCGGGCGAAGTGCGCGCGCTGGCGCAGCGCAGCGCCGAGGCCGCCAAGGAGATCAAGAACCTGATCGGCGAGAGCGTCGAGCGCGTGGACCAGGGCTCGGTACTGGTCGATCGCGCGGGCGCCACCATGAACGACGTGGTGGCCAGCGTTCGCCGCGTGACCGACCTGATGAGCGAGATCAGCGCGGCGAGCGCCGAGCAGAGCACGGGGGTCGCGCAGGTGGGCGAAGCGGTAACGCAGATGGACGAGACCACCCAGCAGAATGCAGCGCTGGTCGAGGAAATCGCGGCGGCTGCCATGGGCCTCAGTTCGCAGGCGCGGGAGTTGGTCGAAGCCGTCGCCGTGTTCCGCATCGACTCCAGCTTCGCGTCGCACGCCACCCTCGTTGCGAGCCATGCGGGACAGGCCCAGAACAGGATCCGGAAACCGAATCCGCCGAGGACGCACGGTGTTCTGAAAGCGGCGTAGGTTTCACGAGCCAACCGCAGGACGGGTGAAGTCCGGGCCTGGTCGGGCATCTCCCTGCCCGGGATCGGCCATGAATCAGATAAAAAAACTTCTTTATGTTCGCTAGCGTACGGAATTCGAGGACATTCTGACCTATTCTTAATTCAGGGCCAGCAAACTTCCTGGAAGAAAAACAATTAGATTTCAGGATGCCCATCAAATTTGCTGAAATTCACAATTACAGGAACTCATCATGCGCACAACTCCGTTTCTTATAAGCACCCTTGGAGCAATCCTGATTTCTACCGGGGTTGTGACTGCACACGCAGCTGAAGGCGTTTTTTACGATCCGTCCAATGCTGCCAGCCCGACCGGGAAAACGATCGGCTATGAGCTTTTCAGGACGATCGGCTGTCCGGGTCGTCAGCTTCTTGATGTGCCCTGCCCGGTTCCTGCGCCGCCCGCGGTGGTTGCTGCAGCGCCTGAAGCTGCGCCGGCGCCGGCCTATGTCGCGCCGCCCGCACCTGCACCGGCTTATGTCGCGCCTGCAGCGCCGACGAAACTGGTGCTTGAAGGGGTGAACTTTGATTTCGACAAAGCCACCCTGCGCCCGGAAGACATCGCCATCATCGACCGCGATGTCGTCGTCCTGGACCAATGGGGCAATGTGAACATTGAGGTGGCGGGCCACACGGATAGCCGCGGCAGCGATGAATACAACGCAAAACTGTCCCAGCAGCGTGCCGAAGCCGTTCGCAATTATCTGGTCAGCAAGGGCATTGCTGCAGATCGCCTGTCCGCCAAAGGGTATGGCGAATCGCAGCCGGTTGCCGACAACGCCACGGATGAAGGCCGCTTCAAGAACCGCCGTGTCGAACTGGTACCGCTGAAGTAATAGCGTTTCCAGGCAAGCCAGTTACGGGGACTTCGGTCCCCGTAACTGTTTGTTGCGGCCGCCAGAACGGCACAAGACACCGGGTTCCGCTTCCTGAACGAATCCACCACGGGTTGAACGGGCGTCGGGGCATGAACTCCCACAGCGGACAGTGGAAAACATCAATCAATGGACGTGAGGCGGCATGCCCGGCAATCCGGCCCCCTCCATAGCATTGCACTCGGGTCATACGAACGGGCCCCGTTTTGTTCACCGCCACGATCTCCGCAGCTGCAGATTCGATCTGATCCGACAGGCTCATGGCTGAAGAAAGCGCAACAGGCCGGCTGTTTGCGCTATCGTCCGAACTCACCATCCGAGACGCGATCGCCACACCGCAACCATGACCCAGCCGACCCTCTACCACATCCCCGTCTGCCCCTTCTGCCAGCGCCTGGACATCCTGTTGACGCTGAAGGGCCGGCGCGACGAAGTCGATTTCAAGGTGATCGACATCACCCGACCGCGGCCTGACTGGCTGCTGGCCAGAACGCGCGGCACCACGGCGCTGCCGGTGCTGGAGACCGCCGACGGGTACATCATCAAGGAAAGCCTGGTGATCCTGCAGTACCTCGAGGACATCTATCCGGAGCGGCCGGTTGCCCAGCGCGACCCCTACCGGCGCGCGGTGGAGAACATGCTGGCGCGGATGGATGGCGAGTTTTTCAGCCAGGGTTACGGGTGGCTGATGAACCAGGATGCCGCACGCCGCGACGCATTCAGGGAAGGCATGCTGAAGCAGTATGCGCAGCTGAACGACTTTTTGCTGGCGCATGCGCCGTCCGGCCCGTTTCTCTTCGAGGAATTCGGCTGGGCGGAGACGGTGTTCACGCCCTTCTTCCAGCGCTTCTGGTTTCTGGAGTACTACGAGGACTTCGAACTGCCCGACGAACCGTGCTATGCGCGCGTGCGCCAGTGGATTGACGCCTGCCTCGCGCATCCGGCCGCGCAGCAGGCGAACAAGGAGGAAATCGTGAAGCTGTACTACGATTACGCCAAGGGTGCGGGCAACGGCGCGCTGTTGCCGGGGCGCAGGCTGTCGTCCTTCAGCTTCACACCCGACTGGCGCACACGGCCCTGGCCACCACGGAACAAGTACGAACACAGCGCGACAGATGCGGAACTGGGCTTGGCCGCGGATTGACGCTGTCACGGCTGGCCCGCGCACGAGGCGGATGTAAAGTTTTCCGACGGCGCGTTCAGCTAGGCAAAGCTGTATTTCAGCCCCACCGCATGCCAGTGCACCGCCTCGGCCTCAAGCGCGCGCTGGGTAAGCGGACGGCGTTCCAGCCAGCCTTCTGGCAGGGTCAGGCGGAAGCGCTTGCTGCCCGCTTCGACCTTCACGCCGGCCAGGTGCGGCTCGGCACGGCTGCGGCAGAGGATGACGGCCTGACGCAATAGCCAGACGAGCTGGCGGTCGTTGTCGGACACCAAGCCCGCCTCGAATTCCGGCAATTTGACCAGCGCGCCGCGCTGGGCGCGCGCCAGCAGGGCAAGCCGCGCCTGCTCGGTGCGCGAGAAGCCTGGCATGTCGGCGTTTTCAAGGATGTAGCCGGAATGGCGGTGATAGCCGCCGTGCGACACCATGAGACCGATTTCGTGCAGCCGCGCACCCCAGTCGAGAAAGCGCACGTCGTTATCGTCGTTGCCGCCGCTGGCTGCCAGCAGTTCCAGCGCCACGCGCTTCACGCGTGCGGCCTGCCGGGTGTCGATGTGATAGCGGCGCATGAATTCGTCGACCGTCGCCTCGCGCATGTCCTGCTTGTGGAAGCGCCCCAGCAGATCGTAGAGGATGCCTTCGCGCATGGCGGTTTCTGCGACGTCCATCTGCTCGACCCCAAGCTCGGCGAACAGGCCCGCCATGATGGCGAAGCCGCCGGCAATGACCGGGCGGCGATCTCGCGACAGGCCAGGCAGGTCGAGCGCATCAAGATGCCCGGCCTTGATCAGCTGGCTGCGCAGCTGGGCGAGACCGTCGGCAGTGATGCCGCGCGCGGACCAGCCACACTGTTCGAGGATTTCGCGCAGCGCGCGCGCGGTACCGCTCGAGCCCACCGCCTGCTGCCAGTTGTTTCTGGAGAACTCGCGGGCAATGCGCTCGACCTCGACGCGCGCGGCCATTTCGGCGGCCTTCAGCGCAGCCTTGTCGATCACCCCGTCGGCAAAGAAGCGCTGCGAGAAATTGACGCAGCCCATGTGCAGGCTTTCACGCTCGTGCGGCTTCAGGCCATGGCCGATGATGAATTCGGTGGAGCCGCCGCCGATGTCGACCACCAGCCGCCGGTCGGGCGAGGACGGCAGCGAGTGCGCCACGCCCAGATAGATCAGCCGCGCCTCTTCGCGCCCAGCGACGATTTCGATCGGATGCCCGAGCGCGGCTTCGGCCCTGGGGATGAATTCCTCGGCATTCCTGGCGATGCGCAAGGCCGAGGTGCCGACGCAGCGGATCGCCTCCGGCGAGAGGCCGCGCAGCCGTTCGCCGAAACGCTGCAGGCAGGCCAGTGCACGCTCCTGGGTGGCTTTATCCAGCTTCTTATCGTCGCCCAGCCCGCCGGCCAGGCGCACGGTTTCCTTCAGCGAATCGAGCGGATAAAGCTGGTCGCCGGCCACCCGCGCAACTTCCAGGCGGAAGGAGTTGGAGCCGAGATCGACGGCGGCAAGCGTGTCGTAGGTTTTCATGCAACTGCACCAAAAAACAGATAGGCCATGCCGATGGCGGCAAGGATGCCTGCAAGGTCGGCGATCAGGCCGCAGGCGACGGCATGACGCACGCGCTTGATGCCGACTGCGCCAAAGTACACCGCCAGCACATAGAACGTCGTTTCGGTGCTGCCCTGTACGATCGATGCCAGGCGTCCGGCAAACGAATCCGCGCCATGGGTCTGCATGGTGTCGATCATCATGGCACGCGCGCCGCTGCCGGAAAACGGTTTCATCAGCGCGGTGGGCAGACCATCGACCCAGCGTGCGTCGAAACCCAGCGCCAGCACCGCGCCGCGCAAGCCGCCCATCAACAGCTCGAGCGCGCCGCTGGCGCGGAACACCGCGATCGCCACCAGCATGGCGACAAGATACGGAATGATGGTGACGGCCGTGTGAAAGCCTTCCTTGGCGCCTTCGACGAAGGCCTCGTAGGCATTGATGCGGCGGCGCACCGCCATCAGCAGAAAGGTGACGATGAGGCCGAACAGCAGGACGTTGCTGAGGATCGACGACTGCCGCGTCATCGCTGCGGCATCGAGGCTGCCGAAATACAGCACCAGCCCGCCGATCAGCGCGGTGGCGCCGCCGAGATAGGCCATCGTGACGCGATTCCACAGGTGCAGGCGCTGGAAGAAGCCGGTGACGAAGAGGCCGACCAGGGTGCCGATGTAGGTGGTGATGAGCAGCGGAACAAACACATCGGTGGGGTCGGCGGCGCCGAGCTGCGCACGGTAGGTGAAGATGGTGACCGGTAGCAGCGTGACCGACGCGGTGTTGATGACGAGGAAGAGGATCTGCGCGTCGCTCGCGGTGTCCTTCGAGGGATTGAGCGTCTGCAGCTCCTGCATCGCCTTGATGCCGAGCGGCGTCGCCGCATTGTCGAGTCCCAGCATGTTGGCGCCCATGTTCATGGTCATCGCGCCGAGTGCGGGGTGGTTGGGCGGCACCTCGGGAAACAGGCGCCTGAACAAGGGCGCCAGGCCGCGCGTCAGCAGCTCGAGCATGCCGGCGCGCTCGCCGATTTTCATCACGCCGAGCCACAGCGCCATCACGCCGGTGAGGCCGAGGGCGATTTCAAACGCGGTCTTGCTGCTGTCGAACAGCGCCTTCACCAGCGCGGCGAAGATGTCGGCGTCTCCGAGAAAAACCAGTTTGACGAGCGCGATCAGGAAGGCGACGAGGAAGAAGCCGATCCACAGCGCGTTGAGCATGGAGGGATCAGGCGACCCAGCCGGCGATGACGACGAGCAAGCCTGCCACCAGCCAGATCACCAGGCCGCGCCAGATCATGCTGACGGCGCTGTCGATGCAATCGGCATCCGGCGACTGACCGGTGCCAAGTTCGGGCCGCCACACGGTTTCACCGCCCACGCTGACGCTCTGTCCCAGCCGTATTCCCATGGCACCGGCGCCGGCAGCCAGCACCACGCCCTCTTCCGGTTCGGGCCAGCTGTCGGCCTGGGTACGCCAGCAAAAAGTGGCGTCCTCGAAGTTGCCGGCGATGGCGTAGGTCAGCCCGGTCAGCCGCGCGGGCAGCCAGTTGACGACATGAAACGCACGCTGGGCAAACCCGCCAAAGCTTCCCCGGCTGTTCACCCAGCGCCGCGCCAGAATCGATGATGCCCGGAACAGCACCGCGCCGACCGGGCCCAGCGGCACCAGCAGCACGAACCACAGCAGCACGCCGAACATCTGCCGGTGGCTGGCCGCCATCACCTGCTCGATGGCGACCCGCGCCAGGTCGTCGGCGCTGAATTCGCTGGCATCGCCGCCGCGCCAGGCACCGAGCTGCGCACGCGCGCCTTCGAGGTCGCCGGCGCGCAGCAGACGGGCAATCTGCTCAGCGTTGTCGCTGAAATACTTGAAGCCAAGAGTGAAATACAGCACGACCACATTCCACGCCCAGCCGAGGATGGGGCTGACGCTGTCGAGCAGGACAAAAACCAGCCACACCCCCGTCAGCACCGGCAGCATGGCCAGCGCCCAGGCAATCGCGCCGTGGATGTATTCGCCGGCATTGAAGCGGCGTTCAAGCCATTGGGTGAAACGGGAGTAGTGCTGATAGTGCGGCAGCGGCTGACGCAACGGCCGCAGATGTTCGAGAGCCAGCGCAGCGAGGACGGAAAAGAATGCCATCAGCGATTCATCTCCAGGGTGAAGGTGCCGATGCGGCTTGCCTGGCCGGCTGGCCGATACACTTCGACCGTCGGCATGACGATGGTTTTCCCGCGCGGCTCCAGCGTATCGGACAGCGACTGATAGGCCTTGGACGGCGCCAGCAGCACGGCCGCCTGAACCTGTGCGGCGTACACCGGACGGCGTTCGATGCGCCCTTCCTTGAGGCCTTCCGGAATCGGGGCATCCTCGGCCAGGATGTAGCCCAGCTGCGCGCGCACCTTGCCCTTGGCGGCGCGCGGGTCGTCGAGAATCACGCTGATCGTGTCACCCGCTGCCACCTTGGCCGCAGTGAACTTGTTCAGCGCGGCGCGCTGCGATTTGCGCATATCGCTGATCGGGCCTTCATAGTCCAGATACGCATAGCGATACGGCCCCGCCTCGGCTTCGGTCACGCTGACGGCGTTGAACCCGCCCCACCACCAGAACACTGCCAGCAACGGCAAGACAAACGCCAGCACAAACGCCGGCCATTGTTTTTTGAGCACGAATGACCCCCTTCTTTTAACGGTGAAGATACCACAGCCAGGCCGGCGATTCGGCGCCCCGATGAAGCGGATCATGCCGGGCGGCTTCAGCCGGGCAGCCTGTCCGCTCAAGCCTGAAAGCTATAATCCTGGACAGTTAGAGGAGCCTGTTGATGATCATTCGTCTGCTGTTTTCCCTGCTGCTGTCGCTGCCATCCGCCGCCCTTGCGGCCCACTCCCTCCGCACCGATGAAGCGACCGTGCCGATGCAAGCCATGCGGCTGGGACCCCACAGCTATTTCGTGCAAGGCTTGCCGGGCGCTGCGTCCAGCGAAAACCAGGGCTTCATGTCCAATGCAGGCTTCGTCGTCACGCAGGACGGCGTGGTGGTATTCGACGCGCTGGCCTCGGCGCCGCTGGCCCACAAGCTGGTCGGCCAGATCCGCAAGATCACCCGGCAGCCGATCAGACGCGTGATCGTCAGCCACTACCACGCCGACCACTTCTACGGCCTGCAGGTCTTCAAGGCGCTCGGCGCCGAAATCTGGGCACACCGCCTGGCCGAGGGTGCCACCCGCAGCGAAGGCGCGGCTGAGCGCTTCGCACAACGCAAGGAGGCCCTCTTCCCCTGGGTGGACGACAACACGCAGTTGCTCGAAGCAGACCGGTTTCTGGACGGCGACACGGACTTTGAAATGGGCGGGGTGCAGTTCGCGCTGCGCCACGTTGGACCGGCCCACTCGAGCGAAGACCTGGCGTTGCTGGTGAAGCAGGACGGCGTACTCTACGCCGGCGACCTGGTGTTTCGCGGCCGCGTGCCGTTTGTCGGCGACGCCGACAGCCGTGCCTGGATTGCTGCCCTCGACAAGCTGATCGCGCTCAAGCCCAGGGTTCTGGTGCCCGGCCACGGTGCGCCTTCGCGCACGCCGCGCGCCGATCTCGTTTTCACCCGCGACTATCTGACATATCTGCGTGCCAGCATGGGCCCGGCCGCACGCAATCTCGTTCCCTTTGAGGAAGCCTATGAAAAAACAGACTGGTCGGCGTACCGCGCCATGCCGGCCTTCGACGAAGCCAACCGGACAAATGCCTACAACCAGTATCTGCGCCTGGAGCAGGAAGGCGCGAAGGACTGAAGAGGCGTGTATCAATGCAGCGGTTTTCAGGCCACGCATATCCGGAAAACCCAATTTTCACGACGACTTCACTGCTTTATCACTCGATTGCCCGATAAAGCGCGATAATTGCCGCCAATAAAAAAACAGCGGCAGATTTATCCATTCCCTCTCCATGCTCTGCTCCCCAGAAGAACTCCTGCAGAAAAACCAGGCGTTGTCGAACACCTGGCAGCGTTATCAGGCGACGCCGAGTTTTGAAAGCTTCGTCGAGCTGGCGGTATCGATCAACAGCTTCACCGAGTTTTTGATCGACAAGGGCATCACTGCGCTCCATCACGCCAGTCACCAGCTGGAGCAGGTGACGCTGGCCCTGTTCAACAAGGATGTGTCGCACCCGCTGCCGCAAGCCGCACTGGACGACCTTAACGAACGCGTGCTCGCCCTGGGCCGCATGGCGAACACCCACGCCACGGCTGCTGCCGGCCTGGTCGAGCGGCGCCATGACCTGCAGCACCCTGCTTCGCATGACATGCGTGTGGGCCAGACCTGGCTGATCGGGCACGACCAGGCGGTCTGGGCGGACTTGCAGGCCCAGCTCGGCTATTTCGGGATGACCGCGGAGTTCGTCACCTGGGAACAGACCTTGCCGGACAGCGCGGAGGCAGCCCCGCTGCTGCTGCTCGACATGAGCCATCTTCCCGAGGCCGAATGGAACACCCGGATCCAAGCGCTGCGGCAACGGTTTTCGATGGGCCAGCTGATCTGTCTCGAGGTGCGCTCCGATTTCGACCAGTTGCAGCAGGCTCTGCGCGGCGGGTGCGATAGCTGCCTGCTGGAAGGCACGCCTCCGCATGCCATCATCGAGCACATCATGGAGCTGAACGAGCGCCACGAGCAGGAAGCGTATCGCGTGCTCATCGTGGAAGACTCCAAGACGGCCAGCCATCTGATCCGCCGCACCCTGGAACAAAACCAGATCGTCTCCTAGATCGTCAACGATCCACGCCAGGTCCTGAATGCGCTGCGGCAGTTCAACCCCGACCTGATCCTGATGGACATGTACATGCCGAACTGCACCGGCGTCGAGGCCGCGCGCATCATTCGCCAGCACGGCGAGTTCCTCAGCACCCCGATCGTCTATCTGTCCGGCGAAACCAACGTCGCCCTGCAGGTCGATGCCATGCGGCTGGGCGGCGACCATTTCCTCACCAAGCCGTTCAACCCGGTGTTCCTCAACGCGATCGTCAAGAGCAAGATCGAGCGCTACCGGGCGCTGCGCCGCACCATGTACCACGACAGCCTGACCGGCCTGCTCAACCATTCCAGCGGCAAGCACACTCTGGACATGCTGCTGTCGAGCGTGGCGCACGAGGGCGGTTTCCTGTCGGTGGTGATGATGGACATCGACCATTTCAAACAGGTCAACGACACCTATGGCCACCCCGTGGGCGACCAGGTGATACGTAGCCTGTCGTGGCTGCTCAAGCAGCGCCTGCGCAAGCAGGACATCATCTGCCGCTACGGCGGCGAGGAGTTCCTCATCGGCCTGCCACACACCGATGCCGAACATGCCTTTGCCATCATGGATCGCATCCGTCAGGATTTCTCGCAGATCCGGCATCCCCATGGCGACAGCCATTTCTTCGCCACTGCCAGCGGCGGCATTGCCACCTATCCGCTTTATCAAAACGGGGACGCGCTGATCAAGGCTGCGGACGAAGCGCTCTACCGGGCCAAGCACAACGGCCGCAACCGCATTCACACCGACGAAGACTGAATACGACAGGCGCTCAGCCAAGGATCAGCTTCAGTCCGATCAGTATCGTCACGATTTCAAATGCCCGCTTGATCCACAGGTTGCCTTTCCTGATTGCCAGGTGGCTGCCCAGATAGCCGCCGAGGATCGAACCGGCCAGCAGGGCCGGCATCCAGTCCCACGCCACCGTGCCGATCATCCCCAGCACCAGCGCGCCAGTGCCGTTCCAGACCAGACCGCAGAGGATCAGCGTATAGGCCACCGCGCGGGAGTAGTCGAGGCCGAACCAGCGAATCAGCCAGATGGTGAGAAACAGCCCGGTTCCACTGGTGATCGAACCATTGAGAAAGCCGACGATAAACAGCCCCGCGACGCCGCCGGCGAGCCCCGCGCCCTGCCGGTTCCTGGGCGCATGGTCCATGCCGAGCCTCGGCTTGAACACCGAATAGAGTCCCAGGCCCAGCGTCAGAAACCCCAGCGACAGGGTGGCGACCCGCTCGGGAATCTGCAGGATCGTCACCGCGCCCAGCACTACGCCAGGCAGGCCCGCACCGAGGATGATCAGCGAGAAGCGGCGCTCGAGATGCGATTCCTTCAGATGCCTGAGCGTGGCGCCCAGCCCGAGCGCCACGCTGGCGACCTTGTGGGTGGCGAGCGCCACGCCGAACGGCAACCCGAGGAAGATCAGCATGGGAAACTGGATCAGGCCTGCCCCGCCGCCGGACAGTGCCGAAAAGAAATTCGCCGCCAGCGAGGCGACGAACAAAATCAGCTGGTCGAGCACGCTGCTCAGGCAGTGACGCCGATTTCGGCCGGCAGTCTGGCGTAGACCAGTTTCAGATCGGCTTCCGTGATGGCCTGCAGCAAGCGGTCGGCCAGCGCGGCATCGACAAAGAATTCCACCACCACCGGCAGTTCGCCCGCCAGTTCGAAGAATCCCGCGTCATGGCGGCCGTGACGGCCGAAACCCGCGATCGCGCGAAAGACCGAGCCGCCGTCGATGCCGAGCGCCTGCGCCGCATCGAGCAGCCATTCATAGGTGAGCTTGCCGTGATGGCGGCTGGATTCGGATACGAACACCTGCAGGCAGACTGCGTTCATTTGAAAAGCCTCATCGAATAGAACCCCAGCCCGGTGGCGAGGAAGGACCCCGTCATGTGGGCAAACGCGATCAGGCCGCCGGTCATCCACAGGCCGCGCATCAGCGCGGTAACGACTTCGGCGGAAAAGGTGGAGAAGGTGGTCAGCCCGCCGAGCAGGCCGGTGATGAGAAACAGCCGCGCCTCCGGCGGCATGCCGGGGTGCTCGGCAAACCAGGCGATGACCAGGCCGATGAAATAGCCGCCGACCAGGTTGGCGGCCAACGTACCCAGAGGCATCGTGGGGAACAGAGGGTTGAGCCACAACCCCAGCCCCCAGCGCAGCCACGCGCCGATAGCGGCGCCAATGCCGATGGCGAGGAAGGCAGTCATGGCTGGTGCGAATCGGCGGGAGTCATGCGCGGATTCTAGCCGATGACGCCGGCCGGGCTCCTACATCGCGTCCTTGACGATCTCGGTCAGCAATTTTTCAACATCGGCCAGCGCCCTCTTCAGCGCCGGATTCCCGGTGGCCGGCGGTTTCCGGAAAGCGAGATAGATAGCCGGGTCGCCGGGAATTTTATAAACGGACACACTGTACGGACACAGCACCATCGCGTGCGGATCCGCTTCCATCATCCGGCGCGAAATCGTGGCGCTGCAAAACTCCATCTGTTCGCCATATTCATAAATCGGCCTGGTCGTTCCCAAATCCTTGCCGGTCCGTTCCAGCATGTCGGCAATCATGTTGGTGTGGGTGATTTTCAGACCCTTGCCCTCGATCGCCATCGTGACCGAGTCGCGCACATCCTGGAACACCCCCTGGGTTTTGAACAGTACGGTGTAGCCTTCGGCGGCCAGCGCAGAAAATGGCAGACAAAGCAGCGCGCACAAAGCGAATAATCTTTTCATGGCATTCCTCCTGGATTGCAAAGCCTGATTTTCAATCGCATGCCGCTGAAGGGCAATGGTCGTTTGCTACACTCGCCGCATGACAAAGCAACCCAGAACAGCGCAACTCAAGGCGGATGGTCGCTTCTGGCTGACCCTGGAGGGCATGAATTTCCTCGGCCGCGGCCGCGTCGAACTGCTGCAGCGCATCCGCGAAACCGGCTCCATCTCCAAGGCTGCCAAGGCAATGAAAATGAGCTACAAGGCGGCGTGGGACGCGGTCGATGCGATGAACGCCGCCTGGCAGTCGCCGCTGGTGGAGAGCAGCCCCGCCGGCAGCCGGCTGACCGAAGACGCCGAACGTCTGATCGCCGCATATCAACAGGCCGAGGCGCAGCACGCCGCGTTCATGGCAAAGCTGATGGCCAGCTTGCCGCAACATGGGAGTTGAATGCGCGCGAAGAACATATCAGCAAGCCAAAGATTTCAAGATGCAGACAGTACGATTTTTATCGATCGGCTGAGGTGAATCGCATGCCTAATGGGAATGGCTTTGATACATTGCATCACCATGTTTTTGCGCATGGTCATAGTTCCGTCGAAACAACATCGTCGATTTTTCAAGGGAGATCATAAATATGAAGGTAATTGTCGTTGCTCTTTCAGTTCTCACATTAAGCGCATGCTCGACCTACATGCCGCAACGCTACAGCATTTCGGCTGACAACAACGTGGCCTTGAAGGCCATTGATGCTGGAAACATCAACGTAGGCGCGTTCACGGGGCCCGCAAAATTCGATAGCAATTGCAGGGCAGCGGGCCCGATTGCTCCGCCCGACAACATGAGCTTCGAGGCATACATACAGAAGGCGCTTGCAGATGAATTGAAGGTGGCTGGCAAGTTCGACGATAAAACGCCGAAGGTCACGCTCACCGGGGTGGTCGAACAGATTGCTTTCTCATCGTCGCGCGGCCTGACCGGCGGCTCCTGGGATATCGGGCTACGCGTGCATTCCTCGAACGGCAAATCGACCTACGTTGCCGAGCATTATGAATTCAATAGTGGCTTCATCGCTGACACGGCCTGCAAGCAAACCGCAGAGGCCTACTATCCAGCCGTTCAAAACCTGATCGGCAAGCTGGTGAAGGCGCAGGAATTCCAGACGCTGGTCACGCCGTAACCCGGCAATTCAAGAGGGGATGGCGGGTTGCTTCGCCCCCCGCCCACACGCCCCACACTGACCCGAGGACGGCAACGCTTTTCCTGTAGATCAGGGACGGGTTGTGTAGAACGTCAGCGGTGCACTGTTTTTGGCGACAGCCGGCTTCAGTTTTCCCACCACGTGCATTTCGCACGGCTTGCAGTCGAAGCGCAGGGTGAGCTTTTCGCTGCCGTTGATCAGCGTCAGCGGCGCGGCGCGCACCGTGCCCTGCACGCCGGTGACGCCCTTGGCCTGCTTGGGACACAAACTCAGCGAATAGCGCACGCAGTGCTTGGTGATCATCAGCGAGACTTCGCCGGTTTCCTCGTGGCTCTCGTACGCGGCGGCGATGACCTGCACGCCGTGCTTCGCGTAGAAATCGCGCGCCTTGTGGTTGTATACGTTGGCCAGATAGGAGAGCGTGTCCTCGGGGTAGATCGCCGGGGGCTCGACCGGTTGCACGCGCGGCGGACGCTCGTACGCCGCCGCACGCAGGGTTTCCAGCGCGGCAACGGCATCGCGGCGCAGGGCGTTGACGAAGGAGGCCGGAACGAACCAGGGCTGCGACAACTCCAGCGAAATCCCCATGGCCGCAAACGGCGTGGTGCCGAGCTTGCCGAGATGCTCGCGCAATGTAGCCTCGGCCTTGGCGGCGTCTTTCGCCGCTTCTTTCGCGTGCGCCGCTTCCACCGTGGCGCTGTGGCCGTCCTCGTCGGTCAGCGTCAGCGCAAATCCCTCTGCCGTTTCGTCCAGCCGCAGCCACACGCCGATGCGGCGTTCACTGGAGGCCTTGTCGAGCAGGCGGGTCCAGTTCATGTCGCGATTCCGATTCACCAGCGTGCCCGCGCGCAAGTCTTTGAAGCTCGCCATCGGATCTTTCGGGAACACGCGCCAGACGCCCTCGCCCACCTGCTCCGCACGGTTGATCGCGAGGCCGGCCAGATCCTTCTGCAGCGTGTAGTAGCATAGGCCGTCGCCGTTGTTGAGCACGATGTCGGGCGAGTCGGTCTGCAGTTCGAGCCATTTGTCGCCGACCTTGCTGACGTAACCGACCTGCAGGCCGGGGTTCTTCGGCGTGTCGAATGCGCCGATGTCGTCCTTGCGGCCGCCGACGAAGTAGTCGGTGAACTCGCGGTTGAAATTCTGGTTGGGGTCGGGCGTGAAGGCAAACGTGGTGCGGCCGCTGGAGGCACGGGCGAACTCGGGGCGGCGCTCGATGAGCTCGTCGAGCAGCGTGCGGTAGTGGGCGGTGATGTTCTTCACGTAGCCCATGTCCTTGTAGCGCCCTTCTATCTTGAAGCTGCGGATGCCGGCGTCTATCAGCACCTCGAGGTTGTCGCTCTGGTTGTTGTCCTTCATGGAAAGAACATGCTTGTCGTGCGCGACGATGCGCCCTTCCATGTCGGTGACCTGGTACGGCAGGCGGCAGGCCTGCGAGCAGTCGCCGCGGTTGGCGCTGCGCCCGGTATGGGCGTGGCTGATGTAGCACTGGCCGCTGTAGGCGACGCACAGCGCGCCGTGGACGAAGAATTCCAGCGTGGTCTCGGGGCGGGTTGCGGCACGGATGGCGGCGATCTGCGCGAGATCAAGCTCGCGGGCGAGCACGATCTGCGATAGCCCCACGTCCTGCAGGAAGCGGGCCTTCTCCGGCGTGCGGATGTCGGTCTGGGTGCTGGCGTGCAGCTGGATCGGCGGCAGGTCGAGTTCCAGCAGGCCCATGTCCTGGACGATGAGTGCGTCGACGCCGGCGTCATAGAGTTGATGAATCTGCTGGCGCGCCGGCTCCAGCTCGTCGTCACGCAGGATGGTGTTGAGGGTGACGAACACGCGCGCATTGAAACGGTGCGCGTGCTCGGCCAGCCGTGCGATGTCGGCGACGTCGTTGGATGCCGCCGCGCGCGCGCCGAACGACGGCCCGCCGATGTACACCGCGTCGGCGCCGTGGTTGACGGCTTCGATGCCGATGTCGGCGTCGCGCGCGGGCGCGAGCAGTTCAAGTTGATGGGGTTCCACGAGATGGCGTTCCGACCTGCAAAACGCCATTTTAGCCCTTTTACCGGATGGGGTCGCGGCTCGCCAATTGCATGACCGGCTGCGGTTTGACCGCCTTGATCGCCAGGTTCAGCGTGATGTCGTTGCTGACGAGAAACGCGTGCTTGCCCATATTGAAATCCGAACGCTTGATCGTGACGGTTGCCTGGGCCGCGCAGGCGTCCACCCTGAAAGTCGGATCCTGCATGCACTGGAAGTTGCTGACGGCAAGCGTCACCGGCCGGGTCACGCCCTTGATCGTCAGGTTGCCCGACAGGCTCGGCTGGTCGCCGGCAAGCGTCATCCGGGTGGATTTGAAGGTGATCGCCGGATGGTTGGCAGTGTCGAAGAAATCCGCAGCCTGAATATGCGCGTTAAACAAGCTGTTGCCGGTGTTCACCGAGGTGGCATCGATGGTCACGTCGGCCGAGCCGGTTTTGGCGTCCGGGTCGAATACCACCTTGCCGCTGATCTTTTCGAAACGGTGCGTCTGGCTTGACACGCCCAAAGCGCGGTAGCTGAACTGCGAGGAGGTTTGGCTGCTGTCGATGACGTAGGTTTCTGGCGCAGCCTGGGCGGCAGCGGCAAAGGCAACAAGCGCGGTCAACATGGCAAGACGTTTCATGTGAGCTCCTTCGTGTGAGTCAACACCCGGATACTTCCGCTGGTGGCCATGCCGCCAGACCTCTCCTGAGTGGTTGCTTGTCTCGAGGAGCAGTGCACATTTCCTGCAACTGCTGTGCCACGCCGTCCACCCCAATGATGCAATATAAAAAACCAAATAAAACAATAAGTTACAAATTCACGCTGGCGCTCGACTTTGCCGAAAACGGGGGGGAAACCGACGGAAAGCCAACACGCCACGCTGAACTGGCGACCTTCTGACAGGCCGGGCCTGATCAGGCACGCAGAACGAAATGGGGGGGCCACAATTTTATGTTGGGCCCCCCATGATGCGGGGGGGGTCGGGTTTTTGGCGGGCGGGGGGTGTTTTGGCGCGTAGCTAGGCCGCGGCAGCGGGGCCGCGTGGCGGGCAAATGGGGGGTTTTTGGGCAGTTAT